>JBJKSY010000611.1:0-6774 GCA_046703645.1 Cyclobacteriaceae bacterium | reverse complement strand
GCTTCACAGATAGAATCGCGCATGGGACGTAACTGATCAAACGATCCGCTCTTTACAGCACATTTTCCCCGGAAATGGATGATCCATGTACATTGTTCTGCCTGTTCGACAGTATGCTTGCAGACTTTGATGAGCGTATTGATCACGTGATCAAAAGTATTGAAATCATCATTGAAAACTACCAGGTTGCTTATATCATCCAGGTCATTATCTTCAAGAACGACTTCCTGTTCCTCCTTCTGATACATGGCTTTTTGCAATTACAATTACAAAAATAAAAAAAATATTGATATTTGGCACTTTAATAAGGTTATGAATCCTGTTGTAATCGTCTTCATACTTGTCTTTTATTTCGCCCTTCTGATCATTATTGCGGGTTTTACAGGAAGAAATGCCACCAATGAGACGTTTTTCACTGCCGACAGGAAATCAAAATGGTATGTGGTTGCCTTTGGCATGATCGGATCGTCGCTTTCCGGGATCACATTTATTTCGGTTCCCGGCGAAGTGGGTAACAGCGGCTTTTATTATTTCCAGGTAGTCCTCGGTTACATCATCGGATATTTGGTGATCGCCAATATCCTGATGCCGTTGTATTATAAGCTGAACCTGATCACGATCTATTCCTACCTGGATAAGCGGTTCGGGAAATGGTCATACAAAACAGGAGCCTTTTTTTTCCTTGTCTCAAGAACAATCGGTTCTGCACTACGAATGTTCCTGGTAGCCGGGGTCCTGCAGATTGCCGTTTTCGATCACTGGCATATCCCGTTCTGGGTAACCGTGCTCATAACGATCATCCTGATCTGGATATATACCTACCGCGGTGGTATCAAGACAGTTGTATGGACCGATACCCTTCAGACATTGTTCATGCTTTCCTCGGTGATCATTTCCATATATATTATCAAAGAACAATTGAATCTCACATTTCCGGAGATGATCACAAAGATCTCAGACAGTCATTATTCCAGGATCTTTAACTGGAACTGGCACCAGTCGACGAATTTTTTTAAGGAGTTTTTTTCAGGGGCTTTCATTGCCATCGTCATGACAGGGCTGGATCAGGATATGATGCAGAAGAATCTTACTTGCCGGAACCTGAAGGAAGCCCAGACCAATATGTACACGTTCACGGCCGTCCTAGTATTTGTCAACCTCATGTTCCTGAGCCTGGGAGCCATGCTTTATATGTATGCCAGTAACAAAGGCATTCCCATTCCTGAAAGAACGGATTACCTGTTCCCGACCCTGGCTATTTATCATTTCACGGCTTTTGCAGGAACGATTTTCATCATCGGTATAACGGCAGCCAACTATGCAAGTGCCGATTCTGCACTGGCTTCGCTTACAACTTCCTTCTGCGTGGATTTCCTTGGGTATGAAAAGAAAAAAAGCAAGGATTTTGCCAGAACACGGACACGGGTTCATATCGCTTTTTCGGTGCTTATATTTTTTGTGATCCTTGTGTTCAGGATCATCAATGATGAAAGCGTTATCAATTCCCTGTTCACCGCAGCCGGATATACCTACGGCCCGCTCCTGGGGCTTTTCAGCTTCGGCATGTTTACCCGGTTTACGGTAAAAGATAAATGGGTTCCCCTGGTGTGCATTATTTCTCCCGTATTATGTTACTGGATCAGTATGCATTCGGTGGAATGGTTCGACGGCTATAAATTCGGATTCGAGATCCTGATCCTCAACGGGCTGCTTACATTTCTGGGACTTTGGCTTCTCAGGAATGGAAAAAACAAGCCTGACATACCGGTACCCGCTCAAGCCGGTTGATTAAATTCAACTATAATTGGTTTTTCTGAAATTACTCATGGCCCGCTTATCCTGGTAATTGGAAGATCTTTACAGCAATTCCACGGATGGATTCCAGAACTTCTTTTTGAAATCCACCACCTTGTCATTTTTGATTTTTATCCCTTCCCGTTCAAGCAGTTCCTGCATCCTGGTCGGCGTGCCGAAAAAATGCTTTCCCGTCAGAACACCGTTCCTGTTCACCACCCTTTGTGCAGGTACATCCAGCCCGTGTGACCCGTTCATGGCCCATCCCACCATCCTTGCCCCGCTTTTCATGCCCAGGTAGGCGGCAACGGCACCATAAGTGGTAACTCTTCCCCGCGGAATAAGCCTTACAACCGCATATATGTCTTCAAAGATATTTTTATCACGGCTTTTCATGTTCGCGATATTCCTGAATATATAAATCTAAAAAATCACTTTGTAATATTTGAGCAAGGTCCTGAATAATTGGGGAAAATGCATTTTATCTATTCCATGATGGAGCTTAATAGCCTTTTAAATCGCTTGGAATCAGGATATTTATATTCAAAGGTGGCGGTATTCTCAATCCTGGGATATAGTTAGGGAATCAGGATTTTTTTTCAGAAATTTATGCCATAATTCAGTCCTATGCTCGTGATTGTTGATAGTGGAGGAACGAAAACTCACTGGCGTTTGGTTGGAGGAACGCAACATTCGTCCACTTTAAAAACTCCCGGAATAAATCCCTATTACCAGAACTCGGAGCAGATAATTTCTGATCTGAAGAAGGATCTTCCCGGCGAGATAACGACCCAGGACGTTTCCACATTATATTTTTATGGGGCAGGTTGCTCAAACAGGGAGAAGCAGGAAACTGTGGGTACGGCTCTCAAATATTTTTTCAGCAAAGCGGAAATAATCGTTAACGCTGACCTGTTGGGAACTGCCAGGGCATTATGCCAGCAGGAGCCGGGAATAGCCTGTGTTATCGGGACAGGTTCGGGATCCTGTCTTTATGACGGCAGGAAGATCACAGCCAATATCCCTTCCCTCGGGTATATACTGGGCGATGAAGGAAGCGGTGCCTATTTGGGAAAACGGTTGCTCCAGGATTACCTCCGGGGAGATATGCCTCAGAATATTATAGGAAAGCTCAGGGCGGAATTCGAGATCAGCAAGGAAATCGTGCTTGAAAATGTGAATCGCCGTCCGATGCCCAGCAGGTATCTCGGCAGTTTTTCCGAATTCATCAGGGAGAATCTGAATCACGAATATATCTATAAGCTCGTTTATCAAAGCTTTGCTGACTTTGTATGCCGTTATATAACTAAATATCCCAATTTCCGGAATTATAAATCTTTTTTTGCAGGTTCCATTGCTTTTTATTTCAGCGAACCCTTGAGAAGTGTGCTTAAAGAACACGAAATTAAGGTTGGTAATATTGTGAATTCTCCCATGGATGGCCTGTTGAAGTATCATATGGAGCAGAAATGAAAGATAAGGACCTTCCCCGCGCCACCGAATCACCGTCCAGGTATTCCGATCTTGAAAAAAAATCTGTCAGAGAACTTCTGTTAAGCATTAACAGGGAAGACACCACGGTGCCTGAAACAGTCAGTAAAATCATTCCTGATATTAACAGGCTGGTTCCCAGGATCATCGAAAAAATGCAAAAAGGCGGCAGGCTTTTTTATATCGGTGCAGGAACGAGCGGCAGGCTGGGCATTGTGGATGCCTCCGAATGTCCGCCGACGTTTGGTATCCCTCATGGAAAGGTGATCGGGTTAATGGCAGGAGGGGACAAGGCGATCCGGAGGGCTGTTGAATTTGCAGAAGATGACCCTGAAGCAGGCTGGAAAGATCTTTTAAAATATAAAATAACAGGTAATGACGTTCTGATCGGGATTGCAGCCAGTGGAAGGACTCCCTATGTGGTAGGTGCCATTAAAAGGGCCAGGGAAAACGGGATCATAACAGGATGCATAACCTGCAATTATAACACGGAGCTGGCGGCTGTTTCCGAATACCCGATCGAGGTGGTCGTTGGCCCGGAATTCGTAACAGGTTCAACCCGGATGAAGGCAGGCACCGCCCAGAAGCTGGTGCTGAATATGATCTCCACAACGGTCATGATCAAGCTGGGCAGGGTGAAAGGGAATAAGATGGTGGATATGCAATTGGCCAATAATAAACTGATCGACCGGGGTGAAAGAATGATCATGGATGAGCTGAATGTCACCCGGAAACGTGCAGCAGAATTATTAAAGAGATATGGCTCGGTAAGAAAGGTACTTAACGCTGCCCATAAAAGGGACTGAGGGATATATAGTGTTTAAGTGATAGGGTGATAAGGTGAGAAGGTGAACTGTCCATCGGGAAATCATACAAACCAATCTGCATTCACCTTTCCCCACTCAGTGTCTCTCGAAGAGGACCCTGAGTAAATAAAAAATTGATGTAGTTCCATTCATCCGGGTCCCTTCCAGGAGACTCGGATGAGGGACCGAACATTAAGAAACCTTCCAGTGGATGGTTTTAGTGAAGGGGCCGGCTTTCAGGGGAGGCTCTTTGATTTTACCACGGATTTTCATGCCACCGTACAGGCTTATTACCCGTGTCTACTTTTATTACACACTACCATTTCTTAAGATTGGTCTTTTTAAGGAATTTTAAATTTTGGTTGATCAATTGAATCCGTTGTTCGGCAGAATTCAGTGAAGAGAATCCGTCTTCAGGTGTGTTCCATACATAGTTTTCGAGACGTGCGACGGTGGTGGTCGCAACATGCACCCGGGTATCCGATGACGAATAATAGATATAGACTTTATTGTTGTCTGTTTTTATCCAGCCATTGCAGGATACGATATTGGATATATCACCTACACGTTCTTCCCCCTGGGGAGCGATAAAATACCCGCCCGGTTTCCTGATGATCTTCCAGGGTTCCTCAAGAGAAGTGAGAAACAGGTAAAGGACAAATCGCAGGCCGGCCGAAGTGTTTCTGACGCCATGGGCCAGTTGAAGCCAGCCTGAATTTGATTTTATAGGTGCTGGCCCCAGCCCGTTTTTCAGCTCATAAACAGTTTGGTATTTTTTGGCATCTATAATGATTTCTTCCTTTATCGCCGGATTTGTAATAGAATCGGCAAGTCCCCAGGCAATACCGCCGCCCCTGCCCACATCAGCATAACTTTCCTGGGGACGGGTATAAAATGCGTATTTTCCGTTCACGAATTCCGGGTGCAGAACGCAGTTCCTCTGCTGGGGGGAAGGAGTAACCAGGTCAGGCAAACGCTCCCATTTCTCCATGTCACGCGTCCTGATAATTCCACACTGGACTTCCGCGGATTGTTCGTCGCCTTCCGGAGCACCCGGATCCTTTCTTTCTGTGCTGAATAAGCCATAGATCCAGCCATCCTGGTGTTGTACAAGACGCATATCATACAGGTTGGTATCCGGTTCCCCATAGGGGGGTACGACAAGTGGATAATTCCTGAATACGAAATTGTCTACCCCATTCCTGCTTTCTGCGATACCGAAAATTGATTTCCTGTCACGGCCCTCAACACGCGCAATAAGGCAGAATTTCCCATTATAATATATGGCCCCTGGATTAAATACCGAGTTTACTCCGATCCTTTCCATAAGGTGCGGATTGGTCGAGGGATCGAGGTCATACCTCCAGTAAATGGGTGTATGCCTGTTAGTCAGAACGGGATATCGGTAACGCTCAAAAATCCCGTTAATGCTCCTGATCTTCCGGTTCTTACGCAGGATGTATGCATGATTTTCCCGGAAAAGCTTTTTCAGATTTTTAAAGTGATCTTCTTTTTTCATGACCGGATCCTGATATCACATGACCTGATTTTATATCATGTCTTCTTCGCATACCTTCGTCTTTATGACTCTGGATTCCCCGGAAGGAACCTGTGAAAACCGGAATGACTGGAATTGCACACCAAAGTTCATCCCGGTGATCGTCGCAATGCGACAATCCCAAATTTACCGAATTCTCAGCAACCTTTGGACGGTCATGGATTTTTTTGACCTGTAACCTTTGTTGAAATGATGATTTTGGATTTTAGCTCTTCCCGTTTTTATTTGGCTAATATCCTGAACTCAACCCTTCGGTTCCTGGCCCTGCCTTCTTCGGTATCGTTGGTGGCGATCGGCTGGGTTTCGCCGTATCCTTTCGCAACAATGCGTTCTGAGGGCACGCCCTGGGTCAGAAGATAATCACGGACCGAAGCGGCCCTTTCTTCAGATAGCTTCTGGTTGTATTCATCAGATCCGATGGCGTCGGTATGACCTGCGATCTCAATCTTAAGGTTAGGGAACTGCTGGAAAAGCGGGACAACCCTTCCGAGCTCCGCATAGGATTCCTTCTTCAGGGATGCTTTATTAAAGTCGAAGAATATATTGTTCAGGCTGATCGATTCGCCCACCTCAATAGGGACGAGAAACAGGTTCCTTACAATTACGGCGTTGTTCGGAAAGTTTGCGGTATTGATATTTTCATTGACTGAAAGGAAATTGTCGGACTTTGCATAAAAGGCAAAAACAGTATTCCTGGGAAGTGTCACCCTGTAAGTGCAGGAATCACCTTCCGTGCTCATGCTCATGAATTCCCTTCCGTTATCCATATTGTCGAAATGAACAATGCCCGGCGTCGGCTGGTTGGTCTTTTTATTGAACACCTGTCCGGTAAGGAATATCTTGTGGCACATGGTCAATCCGTCATTATACAAGTATTCCACTTCCTGTTGATTGAGGGTCCTTTTATAGATCCTGATCTCATCAATATTACCCCTGTAAGGCCTGTCTTTCCTTATAATTTGCCGTCCGATCTTAAGAGTGGCATCTGAGTGATAATTGATGCCGGACCCGGTCTGTCTTCCGACCATATCAAGGACCCCGTCAATGTAGATCCGTGTTTCACGGTTAATATTCCAGGTAGCGACGATATTATACCACTTGTCGGGATCGAGATGATGTGCACTG
>JBJKSY010000610.1:0-5232 GCA_046703645.1 Cyclobacteriaceae bacterium | reverse complement strand
ACACATGACGAATTGAGGAATAACTGTTATACAGTGCCTGGTTGATATCCTTTGACGTCATCCAGCGGATCTCTTCGATATTTTCGGATACCTGGGGTTTCATCTTTGAATCATCAAGGCATTGCATGCGGTACCAGGAGGTTTTCTTCAGGATACTATCATTGTTACGCTTATAAGTATGCCAGGTATGGCAGATCTTCGGGCCCAGTGAAACGTCAATGTTGCATTCCTCCGTTACTTCCCGGACGGCCGTATCCTGAATTTTTTCATTATTATCAATCTTTCCCTTGGGAAGGTCCCATTTTCCGAGCCTGTAGATCAGAAGCACGTAACCGTCCTTTTCCACAACACCCCCTGCGGCTTCGATGATCATATAATTCTTTTTGAAGAAATCAGTGGCCTCCCTGAAATTATCAACCTGGAAAGTGATCGAATCGATCTGGTGATTTGTATTGATTTTCAGGAATTGAAGATATTTATCGAGAATCCGTATGGAAGCATGCTGAATAAGGACATCATCGTGAAATTGATTCAAATCCATATTGTTACTGGCATCGATAACAATATGATCGTAATCGTTCAGTTGAACTTCCTTGGTAAAGGGAATAATTCTGAAGGGGATGTCATTAATAAATATCTTCATAAACAGGAGTGCCGGAAAGATAAATTTAACAGAAAGTTACCGTAAGTGTTCAATATAATTTTTGCAAATTTAATGAAACCCGTTATTTTAGGAAGAGTCAATCCAGATAAGATACGCATATGGTCAAAGATTTAAAAACCGCCGAAAAGATCGCCACCTATTTGCTTAATATTGAAGCTGTAAAACTGAATATCAAAACTCCCTATCAATGGGCTTCAGGATGGAAATCACCCATCTACTGTGATAACCGTCTTACCTTGTCGTATCCTGAAATAAGGAGCTATATCAGGAATTCATTATCAGGACTCATCAGCAAACAATTTGAAACCGCCGAGGCCATTGCCGGGGTGGCCACAGCCGGGATTCCCCAGGGGGCTCTTGTAGCCGATAAGTTGAAGCTTCCTTTCATTTATGTAAGGTCAAAGGCCAAGGAACACGGACTTGAAAATATGATAGAGGGCCGGGCCGAAAAAGGGACAAAGGTTGTTGTTGTGGAAGATCTTATTTCTACTGGCGGAAGTTCACTGAAAGTGGTGGAGGTACTTCGTAATTCCGGATTGAAAGTACTGGGAATGGTATCTATTTTCACTTACGGATTCAAGGAGGCCGACAAGAATTTCAAAATAGCCAGGGTGCGGTATTACAGCCTCAGCGACTATGATAACCTTATCAGCAAGGCCCTGGAACTGGGCTATATCAAAGAAGACAACCTGGTTCTCCTCAAGTCCTGGAGAACCGATCCGGCTCATTGGAATCCCTGAAATTTTTCCATGATCCCAAGGCCGAAGAGGGCATAATCATATTTTACCGGGTCTGCGGAATCCATCAATTTAAGGTTGTTTGTAAGTTCTACCGCAGCCTTCCAGTCAGCGTGATTCCTTGTAATCAGACCAAGGTTCCTGGAAACCCTTTCCACGTGCAGGTCGCAGGGACAGATTAACCGATCTGTACCGATCCTTTTCCAGATGCCAAAATCCACTCCTTCCGAATCAGGTCTAACCATCCATCTGAGGAACATATTCAACCGCTTACATGCCGAATTCCTGCCGGGCGACGGAATATGCTTTTTTGTACGCGTGGGTGATTCAGGAAGGCTGAAAAACGCTTCCCGGAAACGTTCCAGTGCAGGACCGGTATGCATCTCACCGGGTTGCGGAAGAAAAAGATCTTCAAGACTTTCATGCCGGGTATAATAATAATTGAGAAAATGGATGAAATAGAGAGTATCTGTAGCATTAAATGTCCGGTGGCAGAATAAGAGGAACTTTTTAAGGTCATTTGCCCTGTGATGAAGGATGAATTCACAGGGTGCCTTATCCATCAGCGAAAACAACTCTTTTGCTTTTCGTATTATTGTCGCTCTTTGTCCCCAGGAAAGAATGGCTGTCCATAAACCGGTGATCTCTATATCCTGTTTCAGGGAGTAACCATGGGGAACAGATACAGGATCGTTTACTATAAATGAGGGATTGCTGTATTTCCTGTACCTGTCGTCGAGGAACTCTTTAAGATCTGTCGGGATCATGAACCAGGGTCAGGGAATGTATGAAATTTCCACCGGGAATCTTTTGTCAATGGCCCCCAGGCGGTCATAGGCTGTTTTGGAAATCCTTATTGTAACATTGGTATTTTCCCCGGTATCCGGAAGTTTTCCGATCACCCTAACAAAAACGGTCAGGTTGTTCATCAGGTTCTTTACCTGCATGATCGTCCCTATAGGGGCTGTACGATGCATAGCCAGGTATTTTTGTGTGGACCCGGAACCATCAATAACCTCGGCCATCCCGGTCTCGACGATCTTCTTGAAGTCGCCTTCTTTTTCAACCTTTTTTTCCGGCTTCACTTCCATTGCCGGCTGAACATCCTTCTGTGTGATCGTGGAAGTATCCTGAGGGGTATTATTTATTTTCAGGTCATTGGTAATGACCATTTTACCCTGCTCATCCGGTTCAGGCTTATTGCTGACGATAAGTTCCTGACCTATACGCAGCTCATCCGAACCAAGCTGGTTCCAGCGCTTAAGATCGGAGGTGGAAACATTATACATCCTTGATATGGAATACAGTGTTTCTCCCTTGTTGACGATATGAATTTTTCCTTTGACTACATCCGTGTTTTCACTATTATCCGATGTATCCGCTTTTATCCTTAATTTCTGATTCACATCCAGACGATTACTGGTAAGTCCGTTCCACTGCCGGATCTGTCCGGTAGAAACCCCGTATTTTCGGGCAATACCGAATAAGGTTTCCGATGGCTGAACGGTATGAACGATAAAGTTTCCCTTGTCTTCCGTCTGCGGGGGATTGGTCAGGGGTATTTTAAGCTCTTCTCCGACTTTCAGGCCATTCCTGATGGAAGGATTGTTCCTGATCAGTTCTTCCTGGCTGATATGATACCGGTGGGAGAGTGAGTATACCGTCTCCCCCTGGTCTACCCTATGAATGATAAAGGTGATTTTTCCTTCTTTCCTGATTCCAAGGGAGTCATATGGCCCTGCAAATGTCCGGGAGGTCAGATATCCCAGGCAAAGGAATAAAACCAGGGTAACAATGGATTTCATATTGATGTCAAATTTACAATAATTCAACGATTGTGAGTTAATCGGCATTTATTTATATAAGGGTCAACCGTTGCAGAATATTTTTGTTTTCCAGATAGAATAACCAGGGTTCTTTCACAAAAAAGATGCCTGATCCGGGTCCGGGCAGACTATCTCCCGTTTTTTCATGATAAAGGACATTCCCTTGTTCATCCATTATCAGCAAATAATTTACCAATCCGGCAGTTCCTTCTACATAATAACTGATTATGATGCTGTCGGAATATTCAAGGTATTCTACTGATTTTACAGGATGCAGATCCATTTTCAGCAGATATTCCTTTATAACTTCAAAATCGGGGCTGCCCTGCGAATATTGAGACGGGAAATGCAAACTTGCCGGAGTACTTCCGGAAGAATCATTTACCCCGGATGGCCATTCAGCCGTAGTTACTATTCCGGACGCGGTATCCACTATGCAGGGCTCTCTGAATTCCTCCTTAACCATGAAACCGAATATCTTGCCGGCGGTGATCTTTACAGGCACGAGGCCGGAAATGGTCCACAGGCTGGTTTTATCAATAAAATTATAAGCCTGGAGATCCCGTTTGCCGGGATCCTGATCATCTTGAAATATATTGATAAATAGTAAAGGATAATCGCAGGCTGCAAGACCTGCCCACCAGGGTTCTGATGCCGGAAAATCCTTCAGTAAAAATTGAAGGGAATTCATGCTGATCACATGAAAGAGGGTGTTATGAAGTTCATCATTCCTTGTTTCCACGGCAAGGACCTGATGCTCAGGGTCAGGGTAGGTTTTCCAGATCCTGCCCTGAAAGATGTAAGAAAAGTCAGGTGCCAGTTCTTTGATCAAGCGATTATTTAGTAATTTTTCAAGAAAATTATTTTCCTGCCTTAAAATCACAGGAATACCAATATGGTAAAATATCTTTTCATCTTGTTTGTTTTTATTTCATTTTTATCTTCCGGCTCCCCGGCCCGGTCATCACCGGATTCGACCAAACTGATTATGGTAATGAAAATCGACAAGGAGATCAATCCTTCCATGAACCGGTATACCAAACTTGCTTTTGATCATGCAAAAGATATAGGGGCCGATATTGTGATCATTGAAATGAATACCTATGGAGGAACGCTGAACGATGCCGATGAAATAAGGACACGGATTCTTGAATTCAAAAAACCCGTGTGGGTGTTCATTAATAAAAATGCAGCATCTGCCGGGGCGCTTATTTCCATTGCCTGTGACAGCATTTATATGGCGAGCGGGGCGAGCATAGGAGCGGCTACGGTGGTGGTTCCGGGTGGTGAGGCAGCTCCCGATAAATACCAGTCCTACATGAGATCCATGATGCGATCGACAGCGGAAGCACGCGGAAGGAACCCGCATATTGCCGAAGCCATGGTTGACCAGCGCATCAGCATAGACAGTATTACACAGGCCGGCCAGGTCATTACTTTTTCCACCTCAGAGGCGATCAAATACGGTTATTGCGAGGGGAAGGTGAACTCAATCCAGGAAATCCTGAAGAAAAACAAGATCGACAATTACCGGATCGATTATTTCACGCTGTCATGGTCGGAGAAGATCATCAGGGTTTTCATGAACCCTGTCATCAGCGGAATACTGATCCTGATAATCCTGGGAGGGATCTATTTCGAATTCAGGACACCCGGCATAGGATTTCCCCTGCTGGCGGCGATTGTGGCTGCAGCATTATACTTTATACCCTATTACCTTAACGGGCTTGCCGCTAACTGGGAGATCGTTCTTTTCTTTATCGGTGTTGTTTTGCTGGCCCTTGAGTTCTTCGTTATTCCCGGGTTCGGGGTTGCCGGAATTTCCGGGATCATCCTGACCCTCGGATCGCTGGTCCTGGTTATGCTCGACAATAATTTCTTTGATTTTTCTTTTGTAAGTACAAGTGATATTTACAAGGCACTATCCACTATTCTGGGCGGATTTACCGCCAGCATTCTTCTGATGATCATTGGCGGATTTCATTTTACAAAGAGCAAGGCTTTC
>JBJKSY010000609.1:0-5700 GCA_046703645.1 Cyclobacteriaceae bacterium | reverse complement strand
CCTTCTGTATATTTGACGAGGTGGATGCCCCGCTGGATGATGTGAATCTCGATAAATTCAACAATATCATCAGGACTTTTTCCAAGGATTCCCAGTTCATCATCGTTACGCATAATAAAAGGACTATGTCGGCATCTGATGTCATATATGGGATCACTATGGTCGAAGAAGGTGTCTCCAAAGTGGTGCCTGTTGATCTCCGCGAACTGGAAGTATAGTTCCTCAGATCACCTTCAAGGCGGAAAACCGCTTAAATATTTCCGGAATATAAATCAGATGATTTTCTAATCTTCAATCGCTATAAGGGTTTTATATTGGTTTTGTACATTTTTTTATGGAAATAATTAAAACCCAAATTCTATTGACATTCCATTCATTATTTCCTACTTTGTATTTTTAGGGTCGGTTTGTCAATTTTTCATTTTTTCTACAACACTATGAGACGTCTCCTATTTTTTATGGCCGCTGTTGCTATATCAACAATTTCGGCCGCACAGCAGGTCTCGAACGTTCATGCAGAACTTTCAGGTTCAAATGTCAAAATTACCTATGACCTGCTGAGTGATTCGCCTTCAAGTTTATTTGAAGTGAATCTTTACAGTTCAGTGGATAATTTCTCTGCTCCCTTGAAACTGGTGACTGGGGATGTAGGAAAAAGCATTAAACCCGGAAAAGGACATACTATCCTATGGAAAATTCAGGAGGAATTAGGTACCTATAAAGGTGAAATCACCTGGGAAGTGAGAGCCTTATTGCTGGGCGATTATTACACAATTACAAATCCCACATCCTATTCTAAAATCAAGAAAGGAAAAACATTGATGATCAATTGGCAAGGCGGTAACCCTGCTGAGAAAGTTGAAGTTCAGCTATTGCGTTCCGGATTCCTGGTATCAAAGATCAATGATAATTTACCTAACCAGGGTAGTTATAACTGGCTGATTCCCAAAACCATGAAACCATCTAAAGATTACCATGTAAAAATTATCAATACTTCCAATACTCAATTTGCAGGGATTTCCAAATCATTTAAAATCGGCGGGAAATTCCCGGTGGCTCTTGTAATTATTCCCAGTGTAGCGGTTATAGGCGCCGTTGCTTACCTGGCAACCCAGAAACCTCCGGTTGTAATTCCACCGGTGGAAAACAACACAGCTTTGCCGACGCCTCCCGTTCCTCCAACCAAGTAATGCCGGTGTAACATGTTAAGATTTTTTTTAACTAAAAGCATTTTACCTATGGGCCCCAAAAATATAATAATCGGAACCCTGATCCTTAATTTGCTGCTGGCTCCTGGAATAGTCCTCAGCCAGGATTTCTTGGCTCCTGTCAATGGAATATATGGCATGGGAGCCAATAGTTTTGCAAAGACAAGCGATGGGACCATCTGGGCTTCGACCAATGGCGGGGTTTTTAAATTTGACGGAAACACCTGGACCCAGGTAACATCAATCGGTTGGAATTATGGGGGTAAAATTCACAGCAATGGCTTTTATGGAACTATAGCCATTAACAATAAGGATAGCATCATTCTGGCAATGTACTCTGATGTCTGGCGTTCGCATGACGGGGGAGTCACATGGGATAATCATGTTATAGATCAGAATACCGGAGCAGGAACACAGTGTATTTATTATGCTTCCAATGATTATATCTATCTGGGTACAGTCAGTAATGGCATTTATCGCTCGATGGACTACGGCCTTACATTTGAACAAGTCAATAATGGAATAACCGATTACAATAACCAGAGCATCAATGATATAACGGAAATTGGGAATTACCTGGTTGCCGTTTCATCCAATCGCTATTCATCCGGTCCCGGTTATGTTTATTATTCGACAGATCATGGGGATACCTGGACTGCAAATATTGACGGCCCCGGAATACAGACCGGAGGATCCAATATTTATGACCCGATTATCACTTCAGTCACCGGATATTATGACGGGTATCATTATTACCTGTATGCAGCAGTTCAATATTATGGAATATTTGAATTTACCGATTTTTCAGGAAGCTGGACTCTGGTTAACGGTCACTCATATGTGAACAAGCTGCGTTGTAATTCCTATGGCTGGCTTTTTGAGGCAAGCACTGACGGATTATTTTATTCACAGGATGTACCGACCACCAGTTATAGTTCGTGGAATTTTATCAGCGGTGCCGAAGGTTGGACTAATTTTTATTCCTTGATTTTTGATTATTCTCAAAATCTGTACGCAACAGTGAATAACGGGCCGAATTATTCCAGGTTCAACGGATCGGGGTATGATAATTTTACATCAATATATGGGAATATGTCTGCTCCCTTTGAATTCATGACCAATTCTTCAATAAAATTCATTAATGCGGACGAATCCGGAAATGTATTTGCAAGTAAAGATGCCGGAGATTTATATCAATCCGGTGACCAGGGATTAAACTGGTCCAAAGTGACAGTTCCGGATATGTCCGGAACGGTTGCATTTAATGTAAATCAGAATCAAAACATTTACCTTTTAGCTACCAATGGCGGTCTTTATCATTATGATGGCAACGCATGGTCATTACAGGGATATTTTTACTCCGGAGGAAATATTTTAAAGATCATAAGATATAACGGAGTAGAAGAAATTTTAATTGGAAATTATACAGGTATTTACAGGTCGCTGGATGGAGGGGTAACTTTTGACTGGGTATATAATTCTATTAACCAATCAAATTCCCAATATCGGTGGATCAATGACATAATTTATGATCCGGGTTCACAAACCATTTATGCCTCCCTTGGAGGGACAGACGGTGGTATGATCAAATCCATCGATGGAGGAAACAACCAGCCCGGGTCCTGGATCGTGTCCAATGATTCAAGCTCTGCCGGCTTTACCAATTATATGAGCAGTGAACGTCTGGCGAAGTCCCCCTCGGGAAAATTGTTCATGACATCTTATGATTATGGACAAAGCTTGTGGGAAAGCATTGACGACGGCGCACACTGGACATTAAATCCGAGTTTCGCCGGTTATTCAATTCCTATCAAAACCGGCCCCAATGGCAATATTTATACCTCATATTACAGCGATTTATATTACTCAAGCGATGACGGGATCACCTGGAGTTTATTGCAAACCTTCGACAACTGGATAAATTCCATGGGTTTTGATCAGGCTGGCCATTTATTCGCTGGACCCTCTTATAACGGTCTGTACAGATCTCAAAATTCAGTAGAAAATGATATGCTTGTGAAGGTGACTCCCTACAAGGTTGTTTATGGACCTTATATGGATGGTGATGTTGCCTGGTGCGATTTCGACCATGATGGCGATATGGATTTTGCGATTGCCGGTAAAAATACGGCAAATGGTCAGAATCTGGAACTGAATATTTATTATCAGGATGATTACGGATATTTCTATTACTTGAAATCAGTCATAGGAACCGCTTCAGCAACTATTAAGTGGTTTGATTTCAACAATGACGGATATCCTGACCTCATGTCTACAGGGTCACACGGGGATGCCAGCCCGGCTATCCATTTATACCTGAATTCTGCAGGTAAAGATTATAGCACCTATTTCACAGAAGTTAACCCGGGATTTCTATCCCTTAAAAATCCTAATTTCGACTTCGGGGATCTCAACCAGGACGGTTGGAATGATGTGGTAATGACAGGAAATGATCCCGATACAAATGTTCCGAAAACCATTGTCTATTTTAATAACCACGACGGTACATTCACACCCGCCTTCGACCTGATGACTAACCTGGCAGGTGGAACTGTGGCAATAGATAATATTTATAAGGACGGAAATCCATTTATATTTTTAACCGGTATCGATGAAAAAGGAAATTATCTAAGTGCAATTTATCAGATCTCCCAGGGGTATTTTCATATTATTTCATCTAATATCATTCCCGGCATGACCGGTGCTTCCGCGGATTTTGGGGATTTCGACGGGGACGGCAACCCTGACCTTGCTGTTTCCGGTACGGATATGTCAGGCAAAAATGTCTGCTATATCTTCAGGGGGCCTGACTTTTCAGCACTTTATGCTGAATTAAGTTATCTGGCCCTCAACTACCAGACACCCGGAAATGTACAATGGGGTGATTTTGACAATGACGGTGACCTGGATCTTCTTGTAACGGGCAGTAATGGAACATATGTAATTGCCAACAACGCCGGAGATTTTTCTTCCCTTTTGGTAAATATGCCCTCCGAAAATACCGGACTTGCCAGGTTGGGAGATTCTCGGTTCGATGGCAGGCTCGACCTGCTGACTCCATCAAATATATATGAAATGGTTCCCCCTAGACCGAATGCAGCCCCTGCCGTCCCAAGTATTAACGGAATCTCCACAAACCGGTATGATGCCAGCTTCAGTTTCAATCCTGCCAGTGACGATCTTACTCCTTCCAATCTTCTTACCTACAACCTGGAAGTCATGCAGAGAAGTTTCTGGGATGATGATAATACCATTACGCCCGCAACAGGAGAATTCTATACGGTTTTCCCGGGCCAGGGTTTATCTTCACTTCCGGGTAATACCGGAAATTCCACTTACCTGACACTTTATAACCTGCCGCCGGCAGATTATTACTGGAGGGTACAATCCGTTGACGGTTCTTTTAAAACTTCCGACTGGTCTCCCGTTCAGAGCTTCACCATTCTTCCACAGCCTCCCCTGCCCCCATCCAACCTCAATGCAAGAGTATTAAACTACTCAGATATCGAGCTGAGCTGGCAGGGCAATTCAACCGACGAAACCGGTTTCAGGATCAGCAGGACTACCGACCCCTATTCACCGGGTTCCTGGGTTGAGATTGCAAATGAACAACCCGGTTCCGGTGACCTCAATGCCGCTGTAACAAAATACACTGACACAGGTCTTTCTTCCCAGACTTTATATTATTATAAAGTAACCGCCATTAACAATGCAGGACAATCTCTATATTCCGATTCTGTTTCGGTTGCCACCCTGTCCGGTAACATTGGTGAACCTACGGCATGGGCATGGGCCATATCAGGTTTCGGACCGGGGGATATAAATGTTAACGACCTGGATATTTCGCTGGACAGTTCTCTTTATATGACCGGCAGCTATCATAGTTCCATGACTTTACAGTCAAAAAATATTACCGGCGGGAATGATGATAATTTTTATTTCGGAGAAATTTCAACAGGTGGAGTTACTTCGCAGCTTAATGCAATTAATTCATTAAACAATAACGAAATAGGTCAGCAGATAGCCATTGATACTTTATATAACCGGCAATATTTCTTATTCTCATTTACCGATACTTTGAAGAACCTGGGATTCATTCCTGAAATAATACCATCTTCTCCGGGAGAATCAGATTACCTCATGCTCGCTTTCGCAAAAGGCAATTTTGATAAAATATTATTTTATCTCCAGATTACAGATACGGGCTTTGATAAGGGGTTATATATGAAAACTGCCCCCGATGGCAGTATCATCATTTTAGGAAATATGAGAAAAGATGTATCCATCGGAGGCTCTTCGATATTAAGTGCCTATTCTACTGATAATGGCTTTCTGGCCAGCATAAGCCCGGATGGAAATGTGAATTGGGCCAATACAATATTCGGAACATATTACGGAGGATATCTTACAGATCTGAAAATCGATGGTAATGGGAATATTTATGTATCCGGAAATTATAATAACAGCATGACCCTCGGCGGACAGAGCTTTT
>JBJKSY010000608.1:0-2415 GCA_046703645.1 Cyclobacteriaceae bacterium | reverse complement strand
TTCATATTGAGCGTCTTTTACAGCAAACTGCTTACCGCCTGCCTCCTTCCGCTTATATTGATAAGCCGTTAGTTGTTAGCCGTTAGCTGTTAGCAATAGTCTTATTTTTCAATCAGCTCTAAAAATTTCCGTAAAACATTAATCCATTCTTTCCGGATTTTCGTAAAACGAATTATACTTTTTTACTGAGTCATTTTTTATTTATAATCCGCTAACAACAACATACTTATGAACAGAAAAGAATACCTGGAAACAAGCCTGAAGCTTGGCCTGTGCTCCTGTGCTTTTTTATTGCCGGGTTCGGCCGCGAACGCCTTAAAAGCAGGCCCTTTATCAAAAACAGATGACGACCTGGAAAAAATAAAGAGTGAAAAAGAATTCATCGAGAACTGGTTAATGGACATGCTCGAAACCATGGGTAAGGAACTGGACCATGAGACCCAGGTGAAGATGTACGAGGGGTGTGGAAAAGGCTGTTTCAACCGCCATAAATTCAAACAGGATATTGCAGCCGATGGTAAAGGAGATCTTGATAAGCTCATTGAAGCCTATAAAAGAAATTTTGAGATCTGGAAGGACGGAAATACGGTTCATATCAGGTATGGGGAAAAATCGCCCTATTGTTATTGTCCGGCGGCCAAATTCAAGCCGGTAAAACCCAATGACCTGCACTGTGAATGCACACGAATGACACACCAGACGATCTTTGAAACGGCACTCGGCAGGCACTTTAAAGTCGATATCCTGGAATCTCTCCGAAGAGGCGGACAGACTTGTCATTTCATGGTGCATCTTTCATGAAATTCCAGCTTGCCTGCCATTCATTCTGAATAGCAGGTGCTGATAATTTATAGCAAGCCGGTCTGATATTAAGTCAGGATTATTTTCTGGTCATCTGTTGATTTAATTCTTGGAAATCAGTATCTGAAATATATATGTTTATCTTTAATTAAAGTTGAAAATGATTATTTTCAATTCCTGTAATTTATAGATACCTGGATTTTTAATTAAAGATAAATTTGTAATGAAAGACTTATACAAACCCGGCAGGCGTAATTTCATGAAGAAAAGTTCCCTTGCCCTGGTCGGAGGGGCTATGCTGGGGACCTATCCTTCCATTCTGAAAGCATCTACGCCCGGCACAAATTCCATAAAGATAGGACTGGTTGGATGCGGTGACAGGGGAACCGGGGCCGCGCTTCAGGCATTAATGGCCTCTCCCGGTGTACAGCTTGTGTCAATGGGTGATACATTCCGCGACAAGATCGATTCCAGTCTGCTCAATCTGAATCAGAGTGACAGGAAAGCACAAGTCATGGTCCCGGATACCAATAAGTTCGTGGGATTCCATGCCTATCAAAAGGTAATCGAAACCTGTGATGCTGTCCTTCTGGCTACACCTCCTCCCTTCAGGCCCATGCATTTTGAGGCTGCTGTCAATACAGGCAAACATGTATTCATGGAAAAGCCTTTGGCAGTGGATGTTCCCGGGTATAATAAAATAATGGAGACCGGGGTTCTCGCCGACAAGAAGAATCTTAATGTGGTTGTCGGCCTGCAATTCCGTTACCAGAAGTCCTTCCAGGAACTTCTAACGAAAATATGGGATGGAGCAGTCGGCAGGGTACTTTCCCTCGACGTATATTTTAATGTGGGAGCGCCCATCATTCATGAAAGACAAAAAGGTTGGACGGAGATGGAATACCAGCTCAGGAACTGGCGCTATTTTACCTGGCTATGGGGCGGGCAGCTCGCAGGCCAGACGATCCACCAGATGGACGTGATGAACTGGCTGATGAAGGATTACCCGGTTTCAGTGAAAGGTCTGGGTGGAAGGATCACCTTCGAAGGACCAAACCAGGGTCATACCTATGATCACCACTATGCAGAATTCAAATACCCGAACGGGGTAAAAATGCATGTTACCGGGGCAACCCAGGATCATTGCTGGAGCCGGATGGGATTTGATATCCTGGGAACGACAGGAATGGCCAATGAAAAGAATATGATCATGGATCTGGATGGCAACATTTCCTGGAAATACCGTGACGATGACGACCCCAATCCCTATGAAGTGGAACACAAGGTTTTTTATGATGCTATTTTTAACGGCAAACATGTGAACAATACGGAATACGGTGCAAAAAGCACACTTGCGACCATCATGGGACGTATGGCCATTCATTCGGGAAGACAGGTGGAAATCGGGGATGTCCTTAAATCAACGAAGGTCATAACTCCTGAAGAATTTAACTGGAATGCCAAAATGCCGGTTGAACCGGGACCAAATGGAAACTATCCGGTAGACATTCCGGGAAGGACCCAGGTGTTGTGATCCATTAACAATGAACTGAGAAGAAATTTCCCGCCGAAATCGCAGATTGATACAGAATAATTATATTTCCTTCTAAATAA
>JBJKSY010000607.1:0-2236 GCA_046703645.1 Cyclobacteriaceae bacterium | reverse complement strand
CGATCCACAGGAATGGAGTTCCGTCCGAATAGGTAAAATACCTTCCCTTACGCGGAGAATTTTCATTCACATATAAAAATCCTCTTCGGCAGGGGTTCTGTTTTTTTTCTGCGTCAGTCCACCCCTTCACATTTATTGCGCCTTTCCTGTTGTTCAGCCTTTTATCTTTTGAATGAGTAATATATTCCCAATGACCGGGCTGTGGTGCGGCAAACCTGATCTTCCAGGTATTATCTCCGTCCCAGAATCCCGGAATAGTTAATTTTTCCGGTATTTGGCAGTTTTTGCATTCAAATTCGGCTGAAAGATAATTAAAGGAGGAATCATTGATGGTTTCAACATAAGGATTTTTCAGGCTCTTTCCTGAAGTAAGAACAATTTCGAAAGGGGCCCATGTCCTGACGGAATCCTTCGGCGGATTAAATGAAAAACCGGAAAAGGAAATGAAAATAAAAGCTATAAATAATCTAAGGCGTAATAATATCATTGAAATACTATGTTATCTGCATTACCAATATAAAAATGACCTGCCAAGGGGCTAAGGATCTTTTTACCGAGAATGGTCAAATCATTGATCGTAACATGATCAATATTATGCCGGGAATTATATCCTGAAATGATAGAAAAAGGGTAGGGCCCGTCGATAACCCGGATATGGTCGAAATAAATTTGATCTATATATCCCCGGTATGTTTCATGTTGATTTTCTTCCCCGGGATTTATTTTAAGAACACCGTCCCAGGCGCCATTAAGATATCTTTTCTTTCTTTCTTCTCCTGAAGAGGGACGGTCGAGACTATACTGCGAAAGAAAAATTGCAAGATCGATCAATTTATAGTCTGAATTCTCCACGGTAATATTTTCATAATGTATATTGAATACCCTTGCGAAGTCGCCGTTATGAATACTCATGGCAGCGCCTCTTTCCACATGAATAATATTAATGTTCCTGAAATTGATATTATAAATGCTGTCGCATTGGAGTTCAAAACCGATCTCCAGGGCATTTCCCCAGGGCATATTCCAGAAGGTGCAGCTATCGACACTGATGTCCGTCACATTAGGACTTTTCGCTAGTGTATCATCGGCATTATTATCTGCTGAATTGTTAAAACTTTTGATGGCAATACAGTCATCATTGTTCTTAAGGAAGGAATTATGAATTTTGACATGGGATGTGCTTACAAGATCAATACCATCGGTTCCGAATTTCCAGTTAATTTCTTTAAGATTGTCAATATCAATATCGGAACAATTATCAGCCACCAGTGTCCAGGTGGGGCTATTGTGAATCAGTAGATCTTTAATAATTACATGATGACAATTCTGAAGATCGATCATGCGCTTCGGTTTTCCATTTTCAGGAATTGTTCCATCCAGTTCTCCGTTTCCCAGGATCATAATATTATCGGCATGATCGGCATGAATGGTGCCCCTTACTATGGCGCCTCCCTCAATCAGCACGATGTCGTTCGATTTAAGCTCAATGTTGCCGGCATCATAGAATTTCCCTCCTGCAAACCTGATTATATTATTCCTGTCAGGTTCGGTAGAAGTGAAAGGCCCGGCAAAAATAAATAGTGCCCTGGAAGGATCATCATTTATTTCGATGCTCAGGTTACAGGGATGATCGAGTATAAGGTTTAATACATTTCCCCTGGCACTCCATTGAATGCTGTCGTTCAAGGGCCTGATATTTACCCATTTGATATCGTTATCGGAGGTGATCGCCACTTGAACGGATCCTGAAAAATTAAAAATAGCAAATGGATTGTTCGTGGAATTATAAATGAATACATCTTTTCCTTCAACATTCATTTTATAATCCGGGGCAGGTTTGGCATCATTGGGTACGGGGAATATTTGTACATCACCAGCCCAAATATTATGAATGGGACTAAGGTAAAGCAAACCGAACAAAATATTCCTAAAAAAATGAGCCATGTATTTTTCTGAAAAATATGAAATAATTTTTTATTTCAATAATTATTATTCCTGATAATGGCTTTTATTCCGCCTTCGTGTTCCGCTTTGGTTGACGGGTTGGCAATGATATAATTCCCCGGAGCTCTGTGGGGGAATTTTGGTCCAGGGCTTGCCTGCGGTTAAATACCTTATATGCGGGCATTACGGGTAAGTTTCATAATCGGAATAAAAAGAAAATTCAGTAACCTGCGCAACTGTCATCCCCCCTTAAATCCCCGGCTCCGACAAGGCTGTCGTTTTTAATAAGAAT
>JBJKSY010000606.1:0-10392 GCA_046703645.1 Cyclobacteriaceae bacterium | reverse complement strand
GTGATGGTTTACCTGACCTTCAGGGTATTCCATAAGGTTTTGAATTATCCCAATATCCGTTTCTTCAATACTTCCGGCTGTGATCAGGGCATCATTAAGGCTTCTCTTTCCTTCCGTAACATTTTTTTGAAATGAATCATTTAAGGTGGAAGAATTAAATTTTCCCGATTCTGAGTTTTTGTAAACCAAATCATTGCCATAATCTTCAAGCAAGCCTTTTACGACCTTCATGTGAACCTCTTCACATTTCGCCATATTGTTAAAGGCGATCAATTTCCACTGTTCATACATAACCTTATAAAAATCCATTGCGAATTTTTCATTATCGAGTTGAGCAATCAGTTTATTGGCAAACAACACCCTCGAATCATTCTGTGCATGAAAATTTATAGGCAAAATGAACAGGACAAGCAAAATCAATATTTTTCTCATGGCTAATAGTTTAAAAAGTTTAATAACTAATATCTAATATGATAAAAAAAAATGTCTGAATAAGGTTCCACAAAAACGTTAAATTTTAGCCGTGACTCAATAATTTTCTACCTTCGAGCCATGATTAATATTCTTCAACGTTACATTCTGCGTTACCTCATAACCGTTCAGTAAGTGTCTCCACGTCAGCTTATGACAACCGAAACCGGAAGTACGGTCAATGAAAAATAATGCAGAGGCTTAATCCTCAGGGAGTTTTTGTTCAGTAAAACTGGGTGCATGTCGATGACATGATGTTAATTGCCTTTTATTTGGGGCAGTAGACATCTCTAAAACCAGGTCCGAATTCTGTTTTATGCTGATAATGAACACTTGATTATAGCGATAAATCTATGCTCCGATTAAGCTTTTAATTGAAGAAATAAAGGCTGTAAAAGTCTAAATTTTATCAGTTACCTCCTGTATTGACTTAATAATCAATTCGCTTCCCCGCTTAATTTCCTCATTATTTATTGTCAAAGGAGGAGATAGCCTGAAGCTATCAGGATTTGAAAGGAACCAGAAGGTAATAATTCCATATTCCAGGCATTTCATCACAATTTTATGGACAATTTCCGCATTTTCGAACTCAATAGCCATCATGAGTCCTATTCTTCGGAAATCCTTTATGGAAGGATGTAATAATAAGGATTCGAATAGTTTGCCTTTTTCTTCAACGTGTTCGATCAAATCGCCGTCTGTCAGCACTTCAAGATTTGCCAGGGCTCCGGCACAAACCAGGGGATTACCTCCAAAAGTTGTGATATGCCCCAAAACAGGGTCAAAGGAAAGGCCGGACATTATTTTCCTTGACGAGACAAACGCTCCTACGGGCAAGCCGCCGCCAAGAGCCTTAGCAAGTGTAATAATATCGGGTGTGATACCGAAATGTTCAAACGCAAACATCTTTCCTGTCCTTCCGAATCCCGTTTGAACTTCATCGAAAATCAGTAATGTCCCGTATTCCGTACACCGGGCCCTGAGTTCCTTCATAAATGATAAAGTTGGAATTCTTACACCGGCATCTCCCTGGACGGGTTCAATGATAACAGCCGCGGTTTTCCCGTTAATATTTTTGAGATCTTCCGGATGGTTAAAACGAATGAACTTTATATCCGGAACCAAGGGACGAAAAGCTCTTTTTTTATTTTCATTTCCCGAAACACTCATCGATCCCTGTGTGCTTCCGTGATAAGAATTTTTAAATGATATTATCTCCGTCCGGCCTGTAAATCTTTTCGCCAGTTTTAATGCTCCTTCATTCGCTTCAGTTCCAGAATTGACCAGATAAACATTATCAAAAAAAGAAGGTAAAAGGCTTATGATTTTTTCAGCAAGTTTGACCTGTGGGCCCTGGACAAACTCGCCATAGGGTATCACGTGAAGATACCTGTCAGCCTGATCTTTAATGGCCCTGATCACATGAGGATGCCGATGGCCAATATTGCTGACGGCAAGGCCTGCAATCAGGTCCATATACCTTTTCCCATCTGTGGAATACAGGTAAATACCTTCTGATCTTTCAATTTCCAGGTCGAGAGGATGCGGTGATGTCTGGGCCAGGTGCTTATAAAATGATGTTTGAATCTCTCTCATTCCAATTAACACCGTTTAGTAAATCATATATGTTTTAAAGGCTTATATTAAACGTTTTCCCCGATTCAATAGTAAATTTCTTGATATAGGTATACTTACTTCCCATTGAACTTTTGGCCCTGAAAACAAATTTATAGGTTCCGGGCTGCATGGCGACTGAGGCTTGCGTTATATTTTCATTCATGTCATAGATCCATGAGGTGCTGCCATCCTTATTTTCAAGGTAAATACTCCCGTACCCTGGGTAGTCTAAAAGAATATTCAACACTCCGGGAGGGGGAACGTCAATCCTGGTCAGCTTGCCGGCATTGATTACGACATCGCTATATTTTATCCTTGGAAGCGTCAGAACTTCCAGATCATAACTCCCGGTCAGGTACTTTTCAGTATCACCTTCAGACTGAACATTAATGATGTCGTTGCTGTTATGCAACCGTACAAGTATGTTCACCTGTTCACTATATTCGGATGAATTTTTCTGCGATAAAAGAAGGCTTCCCTGGGGCGCCTTAACCCTGATAATATTATGTTTCCCGGGAATGATATCCAGGTTGTATTTATAAACAGGGGGAACGGTATTTACCCG
The DNA here is from genome assembly GCA_046703645.1 of Cyclobacteriaceae bacterium. GTDB lineage: Bacteria > Bacteroidota > Bacteroidia > Cytophagales > Cyclobacteriaceae > DATDPY01. Next base: position 7,739 of record JBJKSY010000606.1, on the reverse strand, counting down.
AAGATCATAGGGAATAACTGCATCCACATCCACGGTATCCGGCAAGCCATTCTGATCCAGATAATGTACAAAATCATAAACTGTTTTTCCGGTCAGATTATTGATGAACGACACATTTATATCCGAAACGGTTGGCTGCTCATTTTCATCAAGAAGCTCAACACTTACAGTTGTTTTTTCAAGCGTTTGTGTTACTGCTTTCTTGAGCGCATTTTTAAAATCGCCGATTTGATTTGCATTAAAAAATTTCCCCATACATGAAAATTGTTTGGCATAATTCATGTCCATGCCGATTCCTATTACGAACGGCCTTAAAAAGATCCCTTTCTTTTGTAAATCCGTTGAAACGCTGCATGGATCGCCGTTACAGGACTCAATGCCATCAGTAATAAGGATTACGATGTTCCTGGCATCTTTATCTTCCGGGAAATCATTAGCTGCCTGTAACAGGGAATAAGCAATGGGGGTTACACCTTTTGGCTGGATTTGTTTGATTTTTTGCAATATTTCATCATGATTATCCGAACCAAAGGGAACGAGCAGCTTTGAATCATCGCAACGGTGGTACCTGTTCGGGTATTGAAAGCCATATACCCTCAATGCAAGCTGAAGATCCTTGTTAATTCTCAATGAATCGACAAAGTCAGACAAAAAATGCTTGGCGACGTCTATGCGGGTTGTTTGACCCCACTTTTCAGCCATACTTCCGGATGCATCCAGCAGGAATAATATTCTTGTCGTTTTCGGCAATTTCTGCATGTAAACCTGGGAGCGGGCTTTGAAACTTATTGCCAGAAGAAGAAAAACCCATAAAAATCTGGTAGAAATGCGCTTCATGTGCCTTAGATTGACCTTACCAGTATAACGAAAAAAATAAAAATTTACTGTTTTAACCCAGAATTTGATTTGTATGGTCCTTCGTATCCACCTTTTCTATTATATTTTCAATTTTCCCAAGCTCATTAATGATAAAAGTTGTACGCGCCGTACCCATATATTTCTTTCCATACATTGACTTTTCGACCCAGGTCCCGAATTGATCATGAATAGCTTTATCCGTATCGGCGATCAAAGGAAATGGCAATTCATATTTTTTAATAAACTTTTGATGCGACTTTTCATCATCTGAGCTGATTCCCAGAACGGAATAACCGGATTTTTTAAATTGAGAGTAATTATCCCTTAAATTACAAGCTTCTGCAGTACAGCCCGGCGTGTCATCCTTGGGATAGAAATAAATTACCAGCTTTTTGCCTTTGAAATCACTTGATTTAACCGTATTTCCATCCTGGTCTTTACCTGTAAACGAGGGCACCGGATCGCCAATTTTTACTTTCATATCTATTCAATTTTAGTTTTATAGTCGGCAACGTTTCCACAATTATCAGTAACCTCAAGATTAAACTCACCATTCAAAGGAATGTTTTTCTCTAACCTGTCGGACCAGATGAGATTTTTCTTCGGGTCATAGTTCATTAACAACCATTTTCCATCAATTGAGGCGGAAATATTATAAATTCCTGATAGGTCGTCCTTGATCCGGAAACTTGCCCTGTTTTCATTAATTCGCATGGGGGTGATTTGCGGTGGAAGGCTGTCCTTTAATATGACAAAGTCGCCAAGATCTGAAGATTTTATGCTAATAGTATTATTATTCCAGTTATTACCCAAAAAGCTGAAAGTCTTGAAATTGCTTGTATAATAAACACCATACTGGTTGTCATCATTATAACTCAATCCGGGGTGAAATTTGATCTGGATATGGCCATCCAAAGGAATATTATCGTTTCCTATCATGAATTGTTCCACGTGGCCAATATCACGGAAGGAATGTTTGCTGGTGAGATAAACAGTATCATAGAATGAATGAGGGTTTGCTTTAAGCTCAAAATAGGGATTAAAATATGTATATTCTGATCCCTCGGGAATCGCTACCCTGAAATTGAATGATAATAAATTCGAGTCTATTCTGACCGAATCAGGTAATCCGCGCCGGAGATCCCATAAAAACACTGATTTGTCTGGAAAGGTATAAGCAGGGATCAATTCAAAGATCCTGCTGTTAAAATACAGATTGGCCCTTGAAGACGAACTGTCATTTTTACTGTTATTAATAACCAGCGTATTCCCGTCGACTTCCCAGGTTATGGGATCATGGGGAAGTGGGACCTTTTTTTTCTGTTTTACACGTGGAACACCTCCCTTCAGGTGGAAATTTAAATAACTTTCATTGCCGCTCAGGTCCCTGAAAACAATCATTACCTGGTGCATTAAAGTATCGTTTATGTTCAGTTTACCCTTATTAATATCATTTTTATAAAAGGGCAGGGTATTCCCGTCATCAATAAATAACTTCTGAAATGTCTTTCTTGTCGTTTTTTTCAGCTTATTATCATAATAAACAGGGGTATTGGATGCATCTTCCAGAGAAAAAGAAGTCAGGTCCATATTCATAACTTCTTTCCCGTCAAGATAGACACTTATGAATGGAATTCCATCCCTGTTTGCTGCACCGCTCAACTTATCATGAGCCTGTACTTCAATGCCGATAAGTCCATGAACCCGGATCGGTGTATCATACCTGAAAACGTTTTCAACTCTAAAAGGCGTAAAAATGAAATTTCCGAACTGATCGTTCACCCGCGAATGAATATTGAGGGTTTTCAGGGCAAATGCCTGCACAACCGGGGGAATATCGTCAGTGATTTCCTTAAATCCTTTTTCAAGAGGGTTAATTATGTCCTCATCCGAATTGCGAAGCTCAAAATGCAAATGAGGTCCTGTAGTAGAGCCGGAATTACCGGAAAGTGCGATGAATTCGCCTTCTTTTACAGGGAACATCGTTTTGGGGGGAAAGAGGTAAACATTAAAAGATTGCTTTTTATATTGTTCTTTAAGGGCATATTCCTGAATATCGTCCCTGAACCTAGATAAATGGCCATAAACAGCAATTTCTCCATCAGGATCAGTTATATAGAGGCAATTTCCATAACCTGACGGCCCGATCCTTAATCTGCTTACATAACCGGCGTGTGTGGCATATACTTTCAGTCCGGTTATTCCGCTTGTTTTTATATCAATCCCCGTATGAAAATGTGTAGCCCGGATCTCGCCCATTGTTCCTGAGAGGAAATTTCGTTGGCCGGGACGCACCGGGAAAAAATAGGGATCCTGTTTATTTTGACAGAAAGCCCAGCTAAAATTTAAAAGTAAGAAGAAAATAGCTCCCGCAGTTCTACCTGATCTCAACTTCCAGCATTTTTTTATTCTCTATATAAGCTTCCAGTTTATTCCCGATTTTCACCGGACCAACGCCCTTAGGAGTTCCGGTAAAAATTATATCTCCTTTCCTGAGAGTAATGAACCTGGATATAAAAGATATGATATGTTCGAAATTAAAAATCATTAGTCCCGAATTTCCCTGCTGACAGGTTTTGCCATCAATTTTGAGCGAAAAGTCAATATTTCTCAGGTCCCTGAATTCTGAAACAGGGATAAAATCACTCACAGGAGCCGATCCGTCGAAACCCTTCGCCAAAGTCCAAGGCAGGCCCTTCTCCTTAAGCTCATTCTGAAGGTCCCTGGCTGTAAAATCAATTCCTATGCCTATAGCTTCAATATAGCGTGTTGCAAACTTTTCCTGTACATTTTTGCCCGCTTTTGTTATCATGATTACAAGTTCAGCTTCATAATGAATATCGCTTGAAAAATCGGGGTAGTAAAAGGGCTTGTTATACCTTGACAAGGCAGTATCCGGTTTTGTAAAAATCACCGGATTTTCAGGTCGCGTATTTTTCAGTTCTTCAATATGTTCAACATAATTACGTCCGACGGCCAGAATCTTCATTTGTACGTTTTAAAAGTAAAAATAGGGCTATTATTGCCATATTGTAAGCATTAGAGGAGGAATTTGAGGGGATTCCCGGAAAATCCGTTTTCGGGTATCGACCATAGACTACTCCGCAAATAACGAAAGGTACTTACAGGTAATTATCAGCTTCCTTATAGGCTGCAATGAGACTTTCTTCACCAACCTTGCCCGGAAGCGATATTCCATGCTCCATCCCTAATATTCCTTTATAACCTTTATCATACAGGAATTTAAAAATGTTCCTGTAATTGATTTCGCCGGTTGAAGGTTCTTTGCGACCGGGATTATCCCCGATCTGGATATAGCCGATTTCTTCCCAGGCGTTTCCAATATGAACAATTATATCACCTTCATTCCTTTGCATATGATAGATATCGTAAAGCATTTTACAGGATGGACTGTTTACGGCTTTACAAAGCATGAAACCCTGCTGCGAAGTTCTTAAAAACAGGTCGGGATTATCACTTAATGACTCCAGAACCATAACCAGTCCATGGGGCTCAAAAATATCCGCGCCGGCCCTCAGGGCATCAATTACATTTGAAGTCTGTATTCCCATCTCCAGTTCCCTGGCAAAATAGCCCGGAACTACCGTCATCCAGCGGGCATTGCATCTTTTAGCTGTTTCAACGGCTGATTTGCATGTATTTATGAAATTATCTTTGAATTCCTTTTTTCCTGTGGTCAGGGAAACCTTCCAGTTATCGCCGCCATCAACCACGAATACACCCATTAACATACCAAGCTTGTTCAATTCATTTCCTATTTTCTCCTGATCTTCAGGTTTTCTCTGCATCATATTATTATCTTCAAAAGCCGTGAATCCGGCATCAGCCATGAAGCGGATCTGGTCGAGCACGTCCTTTCCGGCAAGGTTTGTGAACATTCCGTCATGAGGGGCATAATGTAAATTGAATTTGAACCCCTGTTTTTCCGGCGGGAAGTGTTTCCATGATAAATTTTCAGGCATGCCCACAACCGGCGAGGAAATAACTGCAGCGCCGGTAATTATACTCTCTTTTAAAAAATTCCTTCTTTTCATAGGTTTAAAAAATTAATTGAAAATATGCTGAAATTTATAAAAACTCCGTGACAGCGGAAATGATCCCCGGGGTCAATCGCAAAAAATAATTTGCCGATTTTACTTCTAATGGGCCGGGAAGTCGTTTGCCGGGATCCTTTTACCCGTAGATCATTTATAAGTGATCTGGATGTTATTTTTGCATTGATATTATTTTTTTCTATGAAAGTAGTTGCTGCAGTTGCTTTAATCCTTATATCCGCGCCAAGCCCTGTTCTGTGTCAGCAAAATAATGAATTAAGGAAATTCGAGTTTTCACATGGACAGATGGGCACTATATTTAATATTATTTGTTATTCCAAAGAAGAAAAGCTGGCGGTATCAACCGTTCAAAGGGCTTTTTTGGTGATTGATTCCCTGAACCAGGTATTCAGCGATTATGTGCCGGACAGCGAGTTAAACAAATTATGTTCAACTGCGGGATCAAAAGGGTATACCAGGGTAAGCCAACCGCTTTTTGATGTGATTAACAAAAGCCTGAAGTGGTCCCGCAGGTCACATGGAGCATTTGATATAACCGTTGGCCCTTATACACAACTCTGGAGAAGGGCAATGCGACAGGAAAAGATGCCTGACAGTTTAAGACTAGTCAGGGCAGCGCAAAGTGTAGGATACCGGTATATCAGGCTCAGGAAAAAGGACCATAGCATCCGTTTATTAAAACCCGGTATGCAACTGGATCTCGGGGGTATTGCTAAAGGATATACTGTCGATAAAGTTTATGAGATACTTGCAGCCGCGGGATTACCGGTATCCCTGGTAGATGGGGGAGGCGATATTTATGCAGGGGCTGTTCCGCCTGATGAGAAAGGGTGGAAGGTGGCTTTCCAGGACTTGGAAAAAAACACAAAATTCATATTTCTCGATCACAAGGCTATTGCCACTTCAGGGGATCTTTACCGGTATTTTGAATATAACGGAGTTAAATATTCGCATATCATCGATCCTAAAACCGGAAAAGGTATTACCATTCAGCGAACAGTATCCATTATTGCCGCCAATGCAACCGATGCTGATGCCCTGGCAACTACCCTGAGCATTCTTGGCCCGGATAAAGGTTTAAGGCTGCTAAAGAGGTTTAAAGAGGTTGAAGCTTTAATTATACAGGTTGAGAAGGGTCAGACAAAAAGATATGAATCATCAGATATTCATTTCAGCCAATAAAAAAGCCGCCGGACTGGTTTCCGGCGGCTGAATGATTATCAGAAAGATTTTGTAACGCCTGGTACTGCAATAGGATAGAAACCGTTACTATCAGGCATAACCGGTGGCTGTGATTCCCACGTAAGTGAGTCAGGCATTAATTTAACTTCCGAATTCAATGCCTGTTCCCAGGTCAATTCCAGCCCGGAATACGTTGCCATTCGACCCATAATGGCGGTCATAGTGCTTTTTGCGCCATATTCAAGGTTATTAATTACAGAACCATTGGCAATGGAGGCGAAAAGCTCATCATGTTCCACCTGATAAGGATTCGGGTCATCCTGGTCCCGGTGTTTCCATAGAATATTGCCTTTCAGATCGTAAATCGTTCCGGTGCTGTCTGCTCTTCCTTTAGTTCCCGTGAAGGCTTCTGCTACTCTTTCCATGCAACCGGGTATATGTCTGCACTGACTATTAAGTACAGATCCGTCCGGATAAGTAAATTCCACGTAATGATGGTCATAAATTTCACCGTATTGTTTTCCCGTCCGAACTTCCCGGCCACCCATACCCTGCGCTTTCACGGGATAAGCATTCTTGAACCAATTATATACATCGATGTTATGTATGTGCTGCTCGACAATATGGTCCCCGCAAAGCCAGTTGAAATAGTACCAGTTTCTCATCTGGTAAACAAGTTCCGTCATATCCGGCTCACGGTCCTTAACCCATACACCGCTGCTGTCCCAGTAAACCTGGCCAGAGGTAATATCACCAATCATACCGTCCTGGATTCTTTTAAGAAGTTCCGTGTAGAGTACCTGGTAATGTCTCTGCAGGCCAACTACCACATTAAGCTTCTTCGATGAAGCAATATCCACTAAAGCCAATACCTTTCGTATGCCCGGCGCATCAGTAGCCAGCGGTTTTTCTGTAAAGACGTGCTTATTATTGGAAATAGCATATTCAAGATGCAATGGCCGGAAACCCGGAGGTGTAGTTAAAATAGCAACATCGCATTCATCAATTGCCTTTTTATAGGCATCCAGGCCTATGAATTTTCTTTTATCGGGTACATCCACCCGGTTCTTGGCAATCGGATCCTGCATGATATTCGCCAGGCTGGAATCCAGCCGGTCCTTAAATGCATCAGCCATTGCCACTAATTTCACGTTCTGTTTTACATTAAGCGCCTGAACCGCCGCACCAGTACCTCTTCCTCCACAACCCACAAGCGCGATTTTCAAAGGTTTGTCATCCAGCGGTTTTGATTTTATGGAAAATGGTATAGAACCCAGGGCAAAAGTACCTGCAAGCGCAGCCGATCCTTTCATGAAATCTCTGCGAGAGACACCGGTTTTTTTTGACATAATAGTACTGTTTATATTAAAAAATAAATTACTCGTCGAGATTAATTGCCCAGAATTTACGAATTTCTTCCGGGGAAGGCTCTTTAAACGGCCGTACTATTCTGAAGCCGACAAAAGGCGAATCTGTATTCCACCAGAAGCTCTTAGGGATCTGGGGATCTCTTTTTTTCCATTGCTTGGGGTTGGAAGGTATCCTTGATGCACAGCGGAGGCGGTCGGCGTCATCGTCATAACTTCCGCCTCTTACGGTACGGGGGTCCAGTTGTGTTGGCTG
>JBJKSY010000605.1:0-4119 GCA_046703645.1 Cyclobacteriaceae bacterium | reverse complement strand
CCATATATACCATAACAGGAATATAAACCCGTAAACAAAAATCGTAAAGGTATACTTGTGATTGAAATCAAGGTATGCCGGGGCATGTATCTGGATCAGCACAAGCAAAACTACGCGTACAAGATTGACCAGGTAGATCAGGAGGAACCCGGCAGGGATAAACCAGAATTTATGTCTAATGCGTCCCGGGATAGCGATCATAAAGATCAGGAATACAACATACAAAATTAAGCCGTCACATAGATAGGCGATTTTTAAAATCTTGTTGAAGCCGTTGTAAATGATGTTCCCGTTTAGAATTAATTCCTGGCTTACCTTATAGCCTAAAAGATTAAGTGCTCCGACACTTTGACTAGAAACCATATTGGTCAGCCAGGGATCGATCCAGTGGTTAGGCTTAATGATCACTTCATATAAAGTTATCCATAAAAGGTATAATACCAGGCCCGAAATGATGAATCGAAGTGGTTTTCTGAAACGATTTATTCCTTGTAATTTATTTGCTAAATTCATATTTCATTCAAAGATTATAAAAAAAACATTAAATAGTTATATTTTGCTTCAAATCCTATTACACCTATATTTGCCGTTATTAAATAAAAACCGATAATTTATATTGAGCCGGGCATTCATTCATAAATCACAGCTTGTATTCCTGTTCCTGATCCTTCTTGTTTTACAATTCGGCTGCGTTTCCAACAAGAAACTGACTTTTTTACAGGACCGGAGCATTAAGGAAAAATTGTATCCACGCGACAGCATTATAAAAGCTTATAATGATCAATACCGGCAATACAGGCTTCAGCCCGGAGATATCATTTCCATCCGTATCGGCAGCCTCACCCCGACGGAATACAATTTTGTGAAACAATATGAGGAACAATTGGGGATGATCCGTGAATTGGGTCAGTATGACCAGCAGCTTCAGAACCAGCAGGGTTATAATCAGAATTATAACCAGTTCGGGCAAAATAATAACCCCAATAGTCAGATAAACCCCGGTATTAATACGCTACTCCTGGATCGACAGAATACAGGATTCATCCTTGATGATACCGGGTCTTTGCCGATGCCCAAGATCGGTGTTATGCAGTTAAAAGGGCTGACGCTCGATGAAGCGGAAAATAAAATCCAGGATTCTTTAAAGGGGTATTTTGAAACTCCCATTGTAAGGGTGCAATTGCTGAGCTTCCATTTTACCGTGGTGGGAGAAGTGAACAAGGAAGGTCGTTATACAACCTTCAATCCCAAAACCAGCCTTTTCGATGCCTTTATCATGGCCGGAAATTTAACGGAGTTTGCCGACCGGGCAAATATCAAGATCGTCCGCCAGGTGAACGGTGAATCGATGGTCATTTATATCAACACCCTCGATCAGAAAACATTGCAGGCAAATCATCTGTATCTCTGCCCCGATGACATGATCATCGTTCCACCGCTAAGGGCGAGATACTGGAGGAAATATGTATTGCCCGATACGTCAACTGCCCTGTCTCTTCTGACCGCCGTTATTTCCATTTTCATCCTGGTTTATACCTTAAAAAAATAAGCATTGGAAACAAAGGTCAATTGGGACGAATCGGACAGCTTTTCTGATATAAGAAAATTCCTGGGTAAGATCCTGCGTCGCTGGCATTGGATTGTCATCACCTTGTTCTGGGCCATGCTCATAGCCTTCCTCTATAACCGTTACCAGACCCCGGTTTATAATATAAGCGCCTCCATTATTACCCAGAAGTTCGATGAAACCAACAACAATAACTTTAGTAATGCCTTACCCCAGATATTGAGTTCCGATTATTTTCAGCAGCGGATTGAAGTGGCCCAGGAGATTCCCCTGCTAAGGGCCCAGTCCAAGATCATTGCAACCTTGAATAATTTGAATTTCAATGTTTCTTATTTTGTGGAGGGGAACGTTAAGACAACTGAAGTTTACCCGGGAAGCTTTTTTACAGTTACTGTTGATACAACATCAACCTATTTGCCATATGGTGAACAAATTACGGTTGTCTGGAATGATGAAAATAATTATTCCCTTTCCTCTGATAATGTTGATCTGAATAAATTCTTTCAGAATAAGACATGCCGGTACGGGGAATTCTGCGATTTCCACGGCCTGAAGATCAGGGTCGACAGGCGGCAGGGTCAGTCACCGATTGCCGGGTATAATTATTATTTTATCCTGAATAACCCGGCAAATCTCCTGGGACAGTATAGCGGGAAATTACAGATATCATGGCAGCAGCAGGGATCGGCGATTCTTGACATTAACATGCAAAGTGAGGTGCCCGATAAAGATATTGATTTTGTAAAAAAATATATACAGGTAGTAATCGACCAGGGCCTGCAGGAAAAGAATCAACAAGCTACGAACACAATTAATTTTATCGATCAGCAGATGAAGATCCTCAGCGATACCTTGCTGAATTTCCTGGTCGATATCGACAGCATGAAACTTCAGAACCGGGAGCTCAGCTACGGGACCGATTATATTTTTCAGAAACTGAACGGACTTGACAGTATTAAGAACAACTATATCCTTGCAAACAGGTATTACGATTACCTGGAAAATTATGTGAAGAAAAAACGCTATGACATGATCTTTGCACCGGATATGATCGGATTGAATGCGCCGCTGCTGGATGATCTTGTGAACCAGCTTATCAAGATCAAAATGGGTAATGAACTGGACCTGACTCCTGAAAACCGGGAAAACCCGCTTGTGATCCGCGAAAATGATAAAACAGAACGATTAGTTCAGAATATATATGAAAGTATAAGGAACCTGAAGGAGGCCAACCGTCAATCTATACTGGCGATTGATAACCAGATCGGGTTTTATATGAACTCGATAAAGGAGATGCAGGTTCAGTCAAGGGAGCTTACACGGTTGCAGAAATTTTTTACATATAATGAGAGTATGTATACACTTCTTCTGCAGAATAAGACCCAGGCCCAGATAGCCAAGGCATCGGCTACATCAGATTACCAGATAGTTGAACCGCCGTCATACAGCCATAAGCCGGTGTCGCCTGAAAAAACTAAAAATTTTCTTATTGCATTATTCCTGGGTCTTGCCATACCGGTAGGGTTTATATACCTGGTTGATCTTATGAATGACAGGATCGTATCGAAGGATGATCTTCGTAAAGTAACCAGTATTCCGGTGTTGGGTCATGTCGGCCACAGCATGCTTGATACGAACCTCGTGGTAAAGAAAAACCCGAAATCTGTCATCGCAGAATCGTTCAGAACCATCCGGGCAAACCTGCAGTATTTTCTTGGAACGGAAGAAAAACAATCTCGGGTTATTATGGTCACTTCATCTATCAGCGATGAAGGGAAAACATTTTGTTCCATTAACCTGGCCCATATCATCGCGCTCTTTGGCAGAAAAACCCTATTGATAGGAACGGATATGCGCAAGCCTTCCCTGGCTTCCTATGTAGGAATGCGGGATGTGGCGGGCCTGAGCAACTACCTGGCAGGATTTATTGAATTGAAGGACCTGATCGTGGAACAGGATCCTGAAAATTACGATATCATCCTGAGCGGCGATATACCGCCGAATCCGGCCGAATTGCTGGCTTCCGATAAAATGGGAGAGCTGTTGAAGGATCTGCGGAAAAAATATGATTTTATCCTGATGGATACACCGCCCATCGGCCTGGTATCCGATGCCCTGGAGCTTATCCGCCATACAGACTTCAACCTGCTGGTCGTAAGGCAGGGAAAGACGGTGAAGAATGCACTTGCTGCCGTCAACGACCTGTACCAGGAAGAGAAGATCAGGAACATGGGCATCATCTTCAATGATGTGGATTTCCGCAGGCTGGATTACGGCTATGGCTACCGGTACGGGTATAGTTACCGCTATGGCTATAATTATCGTTACGGCTACGGCTATGGCTATTTTGATGAAGACAAGAAAGAACGCCGCCGCGGCATCTTCAGCCGCTTCCGGACCCGCGGAAGTGGAGACCAGAAATAGTTGGGGAAACGTGGTTATGAAGAGATGCGGAAATGCGGGCGTAGGGTATTTAACATAAACAAGCAGGTAAACAATTCGGAGTATTTGGCATCAACCACGGGTATCAAACGTCAGCCATGGATTAACGT
>JBJKSY010000604.1:0-9745 GCA_046703645.1 Cyclobacteriaceae bacterium | reverse complement strand
ATATTAATTAACCGGGAAATAAAACCGGCTGATTGACGCACTGACTTCGGGTTGAAATAATTGTAAAAATCACCCTTAAAAAAGGGGATATTATTACTATACACGGTTATTTTTAAATATTTTGAATATATGAACTTAGTTTATTAACTTGTCAGAACTTACAATTGACAACCATAAAATTTTTAAACGATAACACTTTATGAAAAAAATACTGGTTCCAACCGACTTTTCAGAAATTGCAGGTTATGCGTTTGATTTTGCCTACCAGATTGCCGTCAGCTTGTCGGCAGAAATCGAATTATTCCATGTGATGGATATTCCGGAATCCATGGGATACGGTAATCTTAATGTGTCGGGAACGCACACCGGTGTCAGTGATATTGATGATGTATATGTAGTTAAACTTTTGGAAGTCACGAAAAAGAAAATTACCAGGATCGCAGAAAGCCCCAAATACAAAGACGTAAAAATTGTACCAAAGATTAAAGCCGGCAGTGCGTATAAAAGGATATATGATGAAATCATTAAAGAGAAGATCGACCTGATCGTCATGGGAACATCCGGAGTGGATAGCTGGGAGCAATCACTGATCGGAACTACTGCTGAAAGAGTTGTCAGGTTTTCCAATTGCCCGGTTATTACCATGCGACAACCGGCCAAACTATCGAAGATTAAAAACATCGCCTATGCATCCGACTTTGATAAATTCCATCCCAATGTGATCCAGTTGCTCCAGACTTTCAGTGATCTGCTGAAATCAAAAATACATTTAGTGAAGATAAATACACCTTCACACTTTTTTAATGACATGGAAAATTATGCCAAACTTAAATCATTTGCCGAGGAGCAGAAATTCAAGAATTACGAAATGCATGTACATAACCATGAAAATGAAGAGGATGGCATAGTACAATTTTCCGAAATGTATAAAATTGATATGGTGGTTATGACTACCAGGGGAAGGGGTGGTTTTTCCAGGATTCTGGAAGGAAGTATAGCTGAAGGTGTTGTTAATTATTCCAAAGTACCGGTACTCACCTGCAGAGTTCCAATTAAATAATCAATTCATTCTTTAAAAATATGAAAGTTCCTGATTGGCATCTTCACCCTGTTTGTTGGGGATGTCCAGGTTAATATCTTCCACCAGCCTCTTGAGGTAATAGGTACTTATTATCATAAATGCGATAAACAGAAAACTCAGCAGGAGCAGGATTACACCTTTATTTAATGGACTTTCGTCAGGATAGAATACGATTCCTGAAGAAAATAAAATTGCCAGCAGGCCGTTGATCATTAAAGCTTTCCAGTGATGAAATAAGCTGCGGACCCTGTAAGCATTTGAAACCTGCAGGATACCCGTCATGGTTATCCACAAGGTAATCGTCATCAGGAAATTTGAGGGATGTATCAAGCCGGTTAAAATTGTTACGGAACCGAAAATGCCATCTAAAATGCCTTCGACCAGCCTCCAGTTTCTGTCCGAAGATGTCGGGTTTACCACGAAATCATAAATCAGGATCGATCCGCTTACAATAAGAAGAGTACCGAACAGCCTGATAAAAAGGTCGGAAAATCCCGGGTACAGATAAAAAGTAAAGAGTCCTAAAATTGTGGTAACCAGTCCTTTGATCGTTACCACCCGCCAGCTTTTTAAAATTTTATTTTTCATCAAAATATAATTAACGGGTTCAAATCGGAATCTATTCAATCTATTATACAACAATTGGAGCGATTTAGTTTCCTGTTACCGACGAAAATAGAAAGCCCTGTATAAAAGATTACCCTTTGATATATTAAGACCTGGCAACAAAATGATGAATAAAAAATTGAATATTTGTTTATAAAATATTGTAAATCAGAAAATTATGAAAATATTTTGAATAATTAATTATAATGAATTTTTAATTTTTATTCAGAAGGTCTTTGCCTTCCTGAAGGCTTTTTTCCAATTCGCCCTGTAATGTTTTTATTCTTTGCAGCGATTCTTGCTGAATCTTTTCCATCTGATCGGGTGAAGGCACCTCGTCGGGTTTGTCCATATTTTCCTGGTCATTCCCCTTGTTAGAATTGGGAATCGGCTGCAATTTACCCATCCATTCCATCATGTCGTTGTAGGTTTTATCCAATGAGGCCATAGCGGAATCGATATGGGATTTTGTCAACGGATCCGATACTGAGTCGAGTTTCCCCTTCAGGTTATGTTTTACACTCAGGATTTCACCCATTTTGGGCATAACCTGGTCGTGAATTTTCATTGTTTGTTCATAAATGTCTCTGGCCTTTTTATAAGGATCATGAGAATGGCAAGCGGTAAATAAACCGGCTAAAAGAAGAAATGTTAATATTTTTTTCATCATTTTGTTTTGGCAAAATTACTTAATGATGAGTAATCGATCAAAACACCGGGAATAATTCCGTGCAAATGACAATATCCGGCGTTGACTTCGAGTACATATCTTGCTGGATAGAATCCTGGTATAGGATTGGTGGAATATGGCGTTGTATATTCAGCAATGTAAAGGATTTTTTTATTTTCACCTATAAATAGTATATCGAGGGGGAACCTGGTGTTTTTCATCCAGAAAGTTCTTTGCTCCTCATCATCGAATATAAACAGCATTCCATGGTCCATTTTCAGGCTGTCCCGGTCCATGAGTCCCCTCATAATAGTAGTCTGGGTATTGGCAATTTCTATATTGATCCTGGCTAGGGTATCTGATTTGCCGGAATCGATAAAATATAATTTACCGTCATTCCGGAATGGGTAATTGAGCTTTGGAACCGTGATTTCGGTTTGAGCTCTTTTTTTATGAAATATCCAATAGGCTGATACTAGAATCAGGATGGATATAACGTATATATAATATTTTCTTCGGCGTGATCTCATTGCTGCTAATGGACTCCTGTAATCTGTAATACAACTTTCCTGCTTCTCGGTCTTGTGTCAAAATCTAAAAAAATTATCTGCTGCCAGGTTCCTAAAAGAAGCTTTGAATCCATAAAGGGGAAAGCCATTGAAGTTTTGATCAGTGTGGAACGGAGATGAGAAGCCCCGTTATTATCGTGCCAGGTTTCGTTATGATGGTATGCAACGTTATATGGGGCAATTTTATCCAGCATTTCACGGATATCATGATGAACAAGCCCGGGCTCAAATTCGACTGTGCTGATTCCGGTGGTGGATCCCAGGGAAAACACTGTTACCTGGCCTTCCCGGAATGAATTTGCAGTAATAAATTCCTGGACCCTGCCGGTTATGTCGAGGATTTGCGTATTTCCTTTAGTGTCTAATGAGATTAAATCGGTTTTTACTTCCATGGTTTTTCTGAGTTCTTCGATTGCTAATTATAATAACAATTTATTCCGGATTATTGATTTTATATTATTTTTTTTAAATTGAAACCGCAACCATCTGACCACCAGCTATGCAACGATTATGTATTGAGTGCGGAATTCCGTTCAAGGGAAGATCCGACAAAAAATTTTGTTCCGACTATTGCAGGAATCAATTCAATAATAAACGGAACAGCATCTCTAATAATTTTGTCCGAAGGATAAATTCCATTCTTAGGAAAAACAGGAAGATCCTGTCTGAAAACCTGGCAGATCACCAATCGGTTGTGAGCAGGAACAGGTTGGTACTGGAAGGATTTGATTTCCGGTATTTAACCCACCTGGTGAAGTCCGGGAACGGAAAGGTCTACTATTTCTGTTATGATTTCGGTTATGTAATGCTCAACCAGAAAACATGTTCCATAGTAAATATGGAAGTCTTAAAGGAATGAAGCTCATTTTTTACCTGAACATTTACTATTTATAAAAGCCTCGGACTCCTTGATGCCAAGTGATTTGGCCTTTTGGGCGTTGATGCAGGCATTTGTAAGGTCCCCTGTATTGAAATAGGATATGGCCAGGTTGTAGTAGGTTTTCCCGTTTTCAGGGTCAAGGTTTAGTACAATGGAGTATTGCTTAATACTGCTTTTATATTTTTTTAATTTGAAATAAACATTGCCCTGGTGAAAATAGGGTCCGGGATTTTTCGGAGCGATCATTCCGGCAATAACGTAATCTTTCAGGGCGGCATCCAGGTCTCCGAGCTTTTCCTGAGCAATTCCCCGGTTGAGATAAAGGCCGGAATTGTGATCGTCCCATTGTATGGCAGAATCATAATCCTGGATTGCCAATTTATATTTTTCGGCTGCCAGGTGAAGATATCCCCTGTATGCATAGAGAGCGGAAGGATCGGAATTGCCTTCCAGCAGGCTGTCAAGATTATTGATCGCCCCGTTATTATCTTTCTTTTCCAATAGGATTTTATTGAACCGGGCTATTTCATTGTTGGGATTAATGGAAAGGGCCTTGTTATAGTCATCTATGGCCGATTTCTTATTCCCCGTTTGAGCATAAACCAGGCCACGGTTGACATATACGTTGTCATCCTTATCATTAAACGAGAGAGACCGCGTAAATGAATCTATGCTTTTATCCGTGTCACCTTTTTCCCAGTAACACAATCCCAGGTAATTATATATATCCGGCCTGTTGGTGGACATTGTTGAAATTCCGGTTATACCTGCCGGCTGATCATTACCAGGGGAGGAAAGTCCCCTGTAAAAAACAGCCTGGGTAGGACCTGGCGGAATGGTTAAGAGCTTATCGAGTTCAGCGATGGCCTGATCATAATTTTTCTGTTTATAAAATAAAAGAGATAAACTGAACAAAGCTTCCGAATAGGAGGGATCAAGAGATATTGCCTTTTCAAGATCCAAAACCGCAGAAGAAAAATCCAGAAGGTTCTCTTCGGATAGAGCCTTATAGTATAAGGCTTCCTTATGATTCGGATTCTTTTCAAGAATTTCTTCAAATGACTTTATTGCCTGAATGTAGTCCTTCTGATCGAAAGCATTCAGGGCCTTTTTCATTGCCCTGTCATCAGGATTATAATTTACCCTTGCAGGCTTTAAGTCATTGATGGTATCATAGGATTGTGAAAGAAGCCTTGAAGGTAGAAAGGTGAGGATAATAACAAGAAGATGGGGAAGATACTTCATGCCTGTCTTGCGTATCGATTATGTCCTGAATCAATTCCTCTTTACCGGAGACTTATATGCTTTCCGGCAATACAAGAGCAAATTCGGTGCCCACACCGGGGGCTGACTGTACAGTAATTTTACCGCTAATTTTATCCAGCATTTCACGGACTATATATAATCCCAGGCCGGATCCGTTTGATTTTTCAGTTCCGCGGAAGAACATATCAAAGATTTTGGGCTGCATTTTAGGATCAATGCCTTCACCATTGTCTTTAACGGAAATATGAATCTGGTGATCTTTAGAATATGCTTTTATCTTTATTTCAGGGTTCTGTTGCTTATAATTATGATATTTAATTGCGTTCGAGATCAGGTTTTTCATAATAACGCTGAATCTTTTCTCATCCGATATAAACTGCAATTCGGGATTGACATCGATATCAAAATGGATCTTGTCGACATCCTTCATGAATATAAATTCATTAATGATCCCGCTGATGATCTTCTTAATATCTATAGGATCCCTGACGAGGCCAACCCTGACATTTCTTGAATAATTGATAATATCGGAAATAAATGTTTCAAGCCCGTTGATCCGGTCCTTCATCATTTTCAGGCATAAATCGACCTCTACCTTGTTGGCGCTTAATTCGGCAAGGTTGATCAATCCCAAAATAGAAAGGAGGGGTGCTTTAAGGTCATGAGAGGTAATATATACAAACCGGTCAAGTTCCGCATTCGTTTTTTCGAGAAGTTCATTTTGCTGGCGTATCCATTCTTCATTTTCCTTTCTTTTTGAAATATTTATGATGGATCCAACCATTCGTACCGGTTTATCGTTCTCATCCCAAATGGCTTTGCCGGCATCATATATCCATTCATATTTTCCGGATTTGTTCCTTATTCTGTATTCAATATTATAGGGCACTTTATTCTCGAAATGATCCTTCAGCGCATTCCTGACTTTATCTATATCATCGGGATGTACCAGGGGATAAAAATCATCAATCATAATATTCATATTGTCATTTTCAAACCCCAGCATTTCCTTCCATTTGAATCCATGGTAGATCTTATTGTTCTTAACGTCCCAGTCCCAGATGCCTGCATTGGTTCCATTCATAGCAAGTTCATAGCGCTGTTCACTTTCCTTTAATTCATGGGTAAGGTCGTTAAGACGTTGCTGGTTACTGATCAGGTTTGCTTCTGAAATGTGATCCGTATTGACTAGGTAGGCGACAATAATAAAGCTTGTTATATATCCGATTGTAAAATTCAGGGATTTCATGGAGTGAACATAACTGACCGGAATCATATTGGGTTTAACAAAAGTGAAACTGAAAAAGTAATTAATCATATAAAGAAAGAATGGCAGAATAGCAAAAAAAAGGCTTAATCTGAAATTCCGGTAGTCGAAAAAGGCAAATGAAAGAAGGAGCAGCGGGAAATAAAGGACAAAGGTGTCGGTATCTCCGATATTACTGGAAGAAAATATATAAATGGCGATGTTGCATGCGGAGAGTATGAATATTCTTGATAAAATATGTATTCCTTTCCGGTTTAGGTAAAAGGATACTATGCAGATTAAAAATATCCCTGCGTAAATAATTTCCAGGCGTTCATAGCCATTTACATAATCAAATACGGCATATATCCCGCATATTAGGGAAATAAGAATACTCATCTCCCCCAGAAGCAGCATTCTCCTGTATTCACCTACCGAACTAAGATCAGGCTTTGCCCCAACAATAACCCGTTCAAACCTATTTAACTGTTGATAACTCAAATTACCTATTCAATCATCATTATAAAATTAAAAATGTTTTTTAATAATTAACTATGGAAACTATCCAAATCCATAAAATAAATTGCCGGCAAATGATTATAAACAGGCCTTGTTTGTGTTATTTTGCAGTGTTTTTTCGAAACCAAACTTCTTGGGAAATGAGTGAATCGGTAAAAAGCAATCCTCAGGTCATCAGCCTGAATTTCATTGAAGAAATAGTTGAAGATGATATAAAACGGGGCTATAACCAGGGAAGGATTCATACGCGATTTCCACCTGAACCGAATGGTTTTTTGCATATTGGTCATGCCAAATCCATTTGTTTGAATTTCGGGCTTGCAGAGAAATACAGGGGAAAATGCAACTTAAGGTTTGACGACACCAACCCGGAAACCGAGCAGGAGGATTACGTCCGTTCTATAAAGGAGGATATTAAATGGCTGGGGTTTGACTGGGAGGATCGCGAGTTTTATGCATCAGATTATTTTGATCAGCTCTATGAGTTTGCCATAACTATTATTAAAAAAGGTAAGGCCTATGTCGATGATCAGTCTGCCGATGAGATCAGTGAACAGCGGGGTATACCGACCAAACCCGGAATTCTAAGCCCATACAGGGAACGTTCTGTTGAAGAGAACCTGGATTTATTCCGTCGTATGAGAGAGGGCGAATTCCCTGATGGGTCCAAAGTCTTACGTGCCAGGATCGATATGAATTCCCCGAACATGCATATGCGCGATCCCGCCATGTACAGGATCAAGCGGGTGAATCATTACCGGGCCGGGAATAAATGGTGTATCTATCCCATGTACGATTTTGCCCACGGACAATCGGATTATATTGAAGGGATCACCCATTCAATCTGTACGCTGGAATTTGAAGTACATCGCCCTTTATATGACTGGTTCCTGGATCAGATCGTTGAAGGAGATTACCGTCCTAAACAGATTGAGTTTGCACGACTCAACCTGAATTATACTCTAATGAGTAAAAGGAAGTTGCTTGAGCTGGTTGAAAAGAAATATGTAAACGGATGGGACGATCCCCGGATGCCGACTTTATCAGGACTCAGGCGGAGAGGATACACTCCTGAATCGATCAGGAATTTTGCGACCCGTGTCGGAGTTGCCAAAAGGGATAATACGATCGATGTGGCTTTACTCGAGTTCAGTATAAGGGAGGATCTTAACAAGAAAGCCTTCCGGAAGATGGCTGTTCTGGATCCGATAAAGATAACCATTGACAATTATCCTGAAAACCGGGAAGAAGAACTTACTGCACTGAATAACCCGGAGAATCCCGATGACGGTAGCAGGCTGATTCATTTTGGCAGGGAAATTTTTATTGAACGGGAAGACCTGATGGAAAACCCGCCGAAAGGATATTTCCGTTTATCCCCGGGAAAGGAAGTACGGTTAAAGTATGCTTATATTATTAAATGTGAATCGGTGATTCACGATCCTGTAACCGGAGAAATTACCGGGGCACTTTGCACCTACGATCCGCAAACAAAAAGCGGCATGAATACAGATAAGAAAGTCAAAGGAACTATTCATTGGGTTTCCTGCAGGCATGCTGTTCCGGTGGAAGTGAGGTTATACGACAGATTATTCACTGATGAAGACCCTTCGGAAAGAAAGGATGCCACACTTAAGGATCTGATCAACCCGGATTCACTGAAAGTCATTGATAGGGCATACGTAGAAGAAAGCATCAGGGAACCTCAGGCCCTGGATAAATTTCAATTTGAAAGGAATGGATACTTTTGTGTCGATCCGTCATCAGGTTCCGGTAAATTAATTTTCAATCGGACGGTAACATTAAGGGATTCCTGGGCCAGGCTGAAAAACAAATAGCCTGCAAGAGAAGACGGAATGATCCCTGAGGATTAAAAAAATTATCCATTCTGAAAGAATCCTTTTAAATAAAATGAATTATTAAGTTATCTTCGCAGTCGTATCAGACTGCCAGAATCGGGGAATAGCGCAGCTTGGTAGCGCGCTACGTTCGGGACGTAGAGGTCCGGGGTTCAAATCCCCGTTCCCCGACTTATTTCAAATTTCAATTCAATAGGAACTAACAGGTTCGATTACCGGACCTGCTCTTCAATTAAGGTCGATTGCTTTTCCCCGAATTTTTTTTTAGCGACCTTAAAATAATAGGAAGAAGAATATGAATCTTCAGCTATTGGAAACTGAATTAAACATGCGGTATAAAGACACCGACCAGGGGTTATGGACGTATGAAGGAGCCATGACCGACTGCAGATTGTTTACTATTTTTACCAGGAGAGAATATTTGCCAAATATTTAACTAATTATTACATTCGTGCCATGTTGCGGCAGTAGCTCAGTTGGTAGAGCATCAGCTTCCCAAGCTGAGGGTCGCGGGTTCGAATCCCGTTTGCCGCTCTGAAAAATTGTAGGCTTGTATTTTGTACAAGCTTATTTTTTTTGATGATCATATTGCCCGGAAGACTACTGACCGGGACACCCTTCATCTTAAATAATATGTAGCAGTAAGCATTCATTGAAATCAGAAATGATCTGATAAAGTGAGATGATACCGCTATCAAAAAAAATTTTTTTGATGACAGTTGAAGTAATTTTTATGTTGAAGTTGAAGTTGGAGTGAAAAAATATTTTTAACGAAATGGAAAAAAAATCTTGCGTGAAAAAAAAATTTTTATATATTAGGGAAATATTTCAAACATATTAAGTTTAAAAAACTTAATTAACTCAAAAACAAAAGCCAATGAAAGCAAAAGTTTCAGCAAAAAAAACCAAGAAGCCTGCTAAAGCAAAAGCTTCAGCAGCTAAATCAACCAAGAAGCCTGCGAAAGCAAAAGCTTCTGCTGCAAAGAAAAAAGTAGCTAAGCCAAAAGCAAAACCTGCAGCGAAAAAGAAAGCAGTAAAAAAGAGTCCTA
>JBJKSY010000603.1:0-3502 GCA_046703645.1 Cyclobacteriaceae bacterium | reverse complement strand
ATACAGAACATAAGTATAACTCATGGAGCCCTTAATGATAACCTGACTATTACCGGAAGCAATTTCAGCTCAAGTTCATCCCAGTTGGGTTTATACTTCGGAGGTGTTCAGGGAACAATAATAAATTCGACAGAAACATACATTACAACTACTGTTCCCGGGAATGCTACCACAGGGAACATTACTGTGATCAATAAAAACAACGGTTTGCAGGGTAGTTCTCCGCAGATCTTTTTTAACAGTTTCAGCGGTTCGGGATTTAATTCGTCCCTTGTTTCCCCTGAAGTCAATTATGCGGAATCTTCGGAATTATATGATCTATGGCTTTGTGATTTCAATAATGACAAAAAACTGGATGTTGTGGTTACAAAGGTTTCCAGCGCAACCGATATTGATATTTTTCAGAATAACAGCACGCCGGGATTTATTAGTTTTCAAAAACTCAGCAAGTTTACAAATCCTGAACTTGATCTTTTATCCACTACATCTAATGTTACCTGTGCTGATCTTGATGGAGACGGCCTTCAGGATATCATTGTCACAAAATCCGGGAATCCGAGGAATGTGGTTTATGTATTGCGCAATATCAGCACGTCTTCAACCATTAAATTTGCCCCTGCCCAGTCATTTTTCCTGCCGAGTTCCGAGGTAGCCCTTAAGGTGCTGGCAAAAGATCTCGATAACGACGGGAAACCTGAACTCATAGTGACCAATACCTTCGACAATAATATTTCCATTTTCCATAATACAAGCAGCGTGGGTTCCATATCTTTCACTTCCAGTCCGATTGTAATGACATTTACCGGGGCAACGACCACCGGCGGTTTGGCAGTTGAAGATCTTAATAATGACGGATACCCGGATATTGCCGTGAATCCCTATATTGATAATAACCTTTTTGTAGCTATCAATAAAAGCACGCCGGGAAATATCAGCTTTAATCCTTCTCAACAGATTACCCTTGCAGGTAATCTCAATAATATAGCATGGGGTGATTATGACGGCGACGGGAAAATCGATCTTTCCATTTCCAAGACAATCCAGAATCAGGTAATAGTATTATTAAATCAGACTTCGAAGGGCAGCAATACCGTTTCCTTTGCAAGCCCTATTGCCGTAAATACCGATGCCGGTCCATGGGGGATTTCAACAGCAGATATCGATGGAAACGGTAAACCGGATATTGTCGTCGGACTGCGTGACACCCGCTCGGTAGATATTCTTCTGAACAGCAATACAGCAGGTTCCGCCAGTTTTACGAAAATTACTTTGCCTACATCTTTATTCACCAGAAATATTCTGGCAGCCGATCTTGATGGAGATGCTATTCCAGACCTTGTATATACTTCATTTGATGCTACTGCTTCAAAATATAATCTTTCGATTCTACGGAACCTGAGTTGCTTCGTTCCTAAAATTCAACCATCAGGCCCGCTGGTCCTCTGTTCCGGTGATACAATACCGCTTATATCCAACCAGGGATATAATTATAAGTACCGGTGGGACATGAATAATACTTTGGTACAGGCATCGACTTCCAACCAATATAAGGTTACACAAACAGGAACTTTTAAAGTGATGGCAGTAAATGCAGACAGCTCCTGCCATGCAATTTCGAATGCTGTGATCGTTAATTCCGGAAGCGGAACAGCCCCGCCTACCCCGGTAATTTCCAATGGAGGTCCGTTCTGTACCGGAGACACATTGAAGCTGACCACATCTACTGTAAGCGGAGCAGTTTATTCCTGGACAGGGCCGAATGGCTATACTTCTTCAAATCAGAACATCGTGATTCCTAATGCTTCCACCAATATTGCAGGCGTATATACACTTACTGAATCGACAGGTGGATGCTCCAGCAGTCCTGCTTCCACCGTTGCTTCTATTGTGACCATGCCTGATTTTGTGGCATCCACTACCGATCCGACAACCTTCTGCATCGGAAATTTTGTTAAGCTGAATGTTACCTCACTCAGCGGCTATAGTTACCAGTGGCTGAAGAATACCACTCCTATAACCGGGGCGACTGCCACGACTTTTAACGCCAATGAAAACGGATCATTTAGTGTCAAGGTATCAGACAATTCAAGCTCTTGTGTAAAGACCACCAATTCCCTTGCCCTGACCTCCATCATTCAGCCCAATGCGATATTTACCCTTGGAGGAACCTTGTGTCAGGGAGTAAAGCTTACTCTGACGAATACATCAACTTATGAAAGTACTCAACCGGTAAGTTTTAACTGGTCTTATGGTGACTTAAGCCCGGGTGATACCACTAAAAATGCTTCACATGCCTATTCACAACCCGGCAATTACACGCTGTCTCTTGTTGTAAGATATAAAAACGGCGCCTGCCAGGATACCGTTAAACAGGCAATAAAGATAAACGGCAATCCGACCTGCACCATAAGCGAAAACCCGGCCACGACGGAATGTGTGGGGGTAACTAAAATGTTGTCTGTTGATCAGACTTTTAATGCTTATCAGTGGAGTACCGGTGATACGACACAGGCAATAACTATAGATTCAACCAATACATTTGTCGTTAAGGTTACAGATCAGAATGCCTGCCAGGATACCTGCAGCCTGGATGTCATCTTTACACCCAGTCCCCAGGTAACGGCTACCGTCGACAAGCAGCAAGTAGATGCGGGATCCAAGGTGCATTTGCAGGCTTCCGGTGCGCTTACCTATACATGGAATCATCCGGAATTTATGGATAATAATACCAGTGCCACACCGATAGCTACCGTATTTGATTCCACGCTTTTTGTAGTAGTCGGGGCAAATTCTGACGGATGCATGGATTCAGCTTCCGTACTGGTTACCATTCCTCCCAGTAATGGTATAAACGTTATACCTGCCAAGCTCTTTTCCCCGAACGGGGACGGTATTGACGATTACTGGATCATAAAAAACATTGAACTTTATCCTGATTGCACTATTACTATATACAACACAAACGGCAGTATCGTTTACCAGGCAAGCCCTTATAATAATGATTGGAATGCGGTTTATAAAGGAAGGGATCTCCCGCAAGGGGTCTACTACTTTATTATTAAAGCAGACGGAAAAGTCCCACGAACAGGGAGTGTGACCGTAATTAGATAGAATATCATTAAATTGTTCTGACAGGAACTCGAAAGGGTATGAATAAATTTTCAGTTTATGGATTGATTTTTTCTTTATTTCTTCTATTAAGAAGCACAATTGCCTTTTCACAATCAACTCCCTGCACCGTTTATCCCTCAAATGTTGAAAAGGGATGTAATTGTGCTGATGGAAAGGATAACGATGGTGACGGCAAAATTGATATTCAGGACCCTGATTGTGCCAGTTATTACGGATTGACATTTATCGGATCAGGAAGCTCTTCCTGCAGCATCACGCCTCCCGATTCCCTGGGCACATTTGCTTTTGTCGGCCCTCCGGGTATGACCGGTCAGAATACGGTTGATACCCAGTCTAAAATGGTCATTGCAGACATGGACGGGGACGGAAT
>JBJKSY010000602.1:0-15484 GCA_046703645.1 Cyclobacteriaceae bacterium | reverse complement strand
GACGAGCTTATAGATGCCTTAAATATCCTGTTTAAGAGAAATGAAATGCAACAGGTAATTATAATAGGGTTAGGCAATCTTGGTCTTGCCATATCAAAGTACATTTCAGGTTATATGGAACGGCAGCAGTATATACTTGCCGGCTTTGATGTTGATTGCGGTCCATTAAAAGGTTTTTTTGATTTTCCAATATTTCCAATGTCGGAATTGAAGGATTTTGTATTTAAAAACAGTGTGAAGATTGCCTTGTTATGTGTTCCGCCGGAATCAGCTCAGTACATATCTCTGCAGTTGATTGATTCAGGGATCAGGGGAATCCTGAATTTCACTTCGGCCAACCTCAGGGTGCCCGCGGAAGTGGTTGTAAATAACATCAGCATGATGGATGAGCTGGAAAGTGTGATCTATTCAGTGGCCCGGGAATAAGAAAGCTCTTAATCAAATACATATATTTTATTTTGTGGTTGACACCGTGAAATCCAGTGGATTGATCGCATAGATGCAAATTAACCCTGGCATCGGGGATTAATTCACAAAGTTATTTTGCATGCCAAATTAATTTAATCCGACTTCGCGTTCAGCCTCCACTTACGGGATGGCTGGCGTGTAATTCCCCGGAGCTCTGCACCGGATATTTGGATCCAGGTCTTGCCCCGGGGCTAAACACTTTTTATTATTTACTAAGGTTAATAAAAATATGTAATTATTTAAAATAATAAATTATAAATAATGTATATGGCAAATAAGTAATCATATAATTAAAATAATGCAGATTATATTTAATTATATCTTAAATATGACACTCTATTTGTTAAATAATACATTTTTAAAGTATTTATAAAGTAATATACTTGTTAATATTATATTATATATGTTTTAAATTATATAAAAATATATAAAATTAATTTTTATAATGCTAATTAAATTAAATTAAATTGAATAAATATTATCAAAATATCAATATAATTATTAAAATATAAAAATATAGTTAATAAAATTAAAATAATGTAATTATTTTTTAATATGTTGTTAATTAAGCATACTGCCAATACATTTGCCTCATCCGGAGTTGTATAAAGTTGTTTTAGGTAAAATATTCTCCCGATTAAGAGTTTTATAATAAACAGTAATATTCTCTAACCCAAAATGATTAACCAAATCCATTAATTATGAAACTAAAACTTACTGTCGTGGCTGTTCTGGTGTTTTTAACTTCCGTTAGTCTTTATGCCCAGGACGCGCAGAAGCCAGGTCTTGATGTGTCGGGAAGTGTGGATACCTATTATAAATACGATTTTTCGGGGAAAAACCAGATACCCACGTATTATGGTGAAGCCCAGAATTCTTTCGGGATAGGAATGGTAGATGTTTCCCTGTCACAGTCTGTCGGGAAAGCCTCCTTTGTAGGTGAAGTAGCCTTTGGTCCACGGGCAGCGGAATCCGCTCCCGGGCCTGTACAGAACCTCTATGTGAGCTATAAATTTTCAGATCTGTTAACTATAACCGGGGGATTTATGGCAACCTATGTAGGTTATGAGGTAATTTCACCAGTCCCGAATTTCAATTATTCGACTTCCTATCTATTCTCGAACGGACCTTTTCAGAACGGTGGATTGAAGGCCAATTTCACTTTTTCGAAGAAAGTCCAGTTAATGGTAGGACTCTTCAACCATTTTGACTGGTACAATAATCTTAATCCGGGCAGCGGGTCATCCAATCCCCTAAGCTATGGTGCCCAGTTATACCTGATTCCTGTAGATGGCATGAATATATACCTAAACCTGGCCAGCAGCCAGTATTCCGGAGAAGTGATCGACCTGACTGCCAATTACCAGGCAACTCCGAAATTACTGGTCGGGTTAAATGCTGCTAAAAGGGATAATGGATTCTTATTAATATCCGATGCGGCTTTGAATGTCGATTATACCGGGGCAGCCGTTTACCTGGATTATTCAATTTCAGATCCTTTTGCCCTTGGATTGCGGTATGAGAATTTTACAGATGTCAATGGATCCATTTTCGGGTATGGGTCGAAAACAAATGTAAATGCTATTACTCTTTCAGCCAATCTGAAATCAGGTCCCCTCAGGCTTATCCCCGAATTCCGATATGACGCGGGTTCTCATCAAATATTTACAGATTCCAATAATGCCGGCGTCAAAAGCGCCACACAGGTTCTTCTTGCTGCAGTTTATTCGTTTTAATTGTTAAACAAGGTTCAGGATTGAGGGTCATAAGGCCCTCAATCTGTTTTAATGGAGAGTGAAAATATAAAGGTCTTATGTGCCTGAACTCTATGATTAGGAGGAAGACATGTCCGCCATATGGTATAAAACTTATAATTACGGGTATATTGATTTCTGCTTCATTATCCGGGGGCCATTGTCAGGATATATTCCCGGTAAAAAATGACTCAATTCTTTATGTCAGGAAATTCAGGTGTGATTCATTGAATACGGCTGTTCTTTTAAAGAATACTCAAGTCCTTTACGACCAGATCAGGGAAGATCAGGATCCGGGGCAAACCGCGGGTTATTATAATTCGTTAAACGGGACATTTACAAAGACCTTTTCAATAAATATTACAGAACAGGGATTGATTACTCAACATCCGGCAGGTTCAGCTATGGCAACTTTCAGGCTTCTGAGAAGCGGTTCTTTCTGCATTTTTCAAATTAACGGAATTTAATTTGAGGAAATGGAACGGGTCAGGTATGCCGGATACAGGGCATCACCGGCAGGATATAAACGGCTTGAAGATATCGTGAAGATTCATAGAAGCAAGGACTGGAGAGCGAAGCTTGAGCAGTTGAATTCTAAAATTGTTCAATTCCTGGGTTCAGCTCAATCTATTATAATTAATGGAGGGCAGGAGAATTGAACCTGAATTTGCCTGATTTGCGGGATTTAACAATTTGATGGGCAGTTTAATGCCTGATCTTGTCTCAATTCGTTAGAAATATCCTTAATCATGATGGTTTTAAGGTGCAAAAGAAGAATTTTCAATTAATTTTGAACAATAAATCAAACAAAAGTTCTTCTATGGCCTATTTGCGATTCAATGCACTCGAGAGATTATCCTATAAAAAACCTCTTGAGGTTACACCTCCTTCCGACAAAATATCTGATTATTTCAGTATCAATGCCTTCGGATTGGAGAAAATGCAGGAAACATTGTCCCCGGATGTTTTCGAAAGAGTAAAATATTATATAGATAAGGACAAGAAAATTGATATTGAGACGGCCGATGCTGTAGCGGCTGCAGCTAAAACATGGGCCATTGCCAAAGGAGTAACCCATTATACTCATTGGTTCCAGCCTCTTACGGGAGCAACAGCCGAAAAGCACGATACTTTTTTTGACGGGACGGAAAAAATTGAAAAGTTCAAAGGCAGCGCCCTGGTTCAGCAGGAACCCGATGCCTCAAGTTTTCCGAGCGGGGGTATAAGAAGCACTTTCGAAGCCCGGGGGTATACAGCCTGGGACCCCAGTTCCCCGATGTTTGTCTGGGGAGCGACTTTATGTATTCCAACGGTATTTGTTTCCTATACCGGAGAAGGCCTGGATTACAAGGCGCCTCTGCTGAAATCCATCGAAGTGCTCGATAAAGCTGCCTCGCCTGTGTGCAAATATTTTGACAGGGAAGTGGGCAAGGTGAATGCCATACTGGGATGTGAGCAGGAATATTTCGTGATTGACCGGGCCTTATACCTCGCCCGGCCCGACCTGGTAATGGCTGGCCGAACGGTATATGGGCACAGTCCTGCAAGAGGTCAGCAGCTTGAAGACCATTATTTCGGATCGATCCCGCCGCGGATACTCAGCTTTATGCGGGATTTTGAAATCGAAGCACATAAACTTGGTATACCGGTCAGGACCCGGCACAATGAGGTGGCACCATCCCAATTTGAAGTGGCCCCGCTCTTCGAGGAGCTGAACATAGCGATCGACCATAACCAGCTTCTTATGGACGTGATGAGCCGGGTGGCGGAAAAGCATGAGTTCAAGGTATTGTTCCATGAGAAGCCTTTTGACGGGCTGAATGGCTCAGGGAAGCATAATAACTGGTCGCTGGTGACCGATTCCGGTATAAATTTACTGCAGCCAAGCAGCAGCGCCAGGGAAAACCTTCAGTTCCTTACATTCCTTGTGATCATCATCAAGGCCGTATATGAATATTCTGATCTTCTGAGGGCCAGCGTAGCATCGGCGGGAAATGATTACCGCCTTGGCGGGTTTGAAGCCCCGCCCGCCATCATGTCGGTTTTCATCGGCTCGCAATTGACGGAAGTGCTTGATGAGCTGGAACATAACGGAAACATCAAGATCGAAAAGGGAGATAATATGTATATGAAACTGGGGATCGATAAGATCCCGGAGATCCTTCTCGATAACACCGACAGGAACCGCACCTCCCCGTTTGCATTTACCGGGAATAAATTCGAGTTCAGGGCCGTCGGGTCCGAGATGAATTCCGCCTCAGCCATGACGGTACTAAACCTGATCGTAGCAGACCAGTTGAAGGAATTCCGCAAAGAAGTTGACACCAGGATCTCCAAGGGTATGGAAAAGCGGCTGGCTATTGTCAATGTTCTGCGGGAATATATCAAGGAAAGCAAGAAGATCCGGTTCGAAGGCGACGGGTATTCGGAAGCCTGGCTTAAGGATGCGGAAAAGCGGGGTCTTTCCAATATCAACAATACTCCCAGGGCGCTTAAGGTTTATTCCTCCGAAAAGGTTAAAGCGCTGTTTACCCGGAACAAGGTGCTCAGTGAAAGGGAAATCGAAGCCCGGACAGAGATCATGCTGGAGAATTACATCCTAAAAATTCAGATTGAATCGCGTGTCATAGGGGATCTTGCCCTGAACCATATCATCCCCACGGCTATCCAGTACCAGAACAAGCTGATCGAAAATGCCAACGGATTGAAAAGTTTGGGAATGGACCCGGGATCGGTAGTGAAATCCATTACCGAGATTTCCAAGCATATTGAGGCGGTTAAGACAGGTGTAAACAAAATGATAGACGAAAGGAGGCGGATCAACAAGATCGAAGATGTTTACCAGCGTTCAATCGAATATTGCGACAATGTTAAAGGGAAATATTTTGACGAACTTAAATATCATGTCGATAAGCTGGAACTCCTTGTGGATAACGATCTCTGGCCGCTGGTCAAATACCGGGAAATGTTATTCCATAAATAAACGAATGAACTTTGATAATTTATTAGTTACCTTATTAATATAACAACAAAATATTAAGGCCGATTTTTTTAACAGGTAAATACATCTCAGGAACAAAAAGTTTTTGGAAATATACTATACGAATAATTACGTAACTAATCATCCGGGAGGAAATTGGGGATGTATAATAATAGTAATGGGTCAATCACGACCCACCGATGCCATATGTCCTATATTTCATTGTAGGATAAAAACTTCCGATATTCGGTAATTCGGATATTATTTCTATCTTGAATCCCCATAATCAACAATGAAAAAGCTCTTATGAAAAAGCTGATTTTTTACGGTTTCGCAATACTTATATTTGCAGGCTGCGGGCCTCGCCCTGATTCGGACGGCTGGTATTCACTTTTTAACGGCAAATCCCTTGAGGGATGGAAAGCAGGAGAAAATCCTGGAACTTTCAGGGTAGACAGCGGAATGATCATCTGCAATGGCAAGAGATCCCATTTATATTATACAGGACCCGTTAATCATGCACTGTTCAAAAACTTTGATTTTACTGCCAGGGTTATGACCCGGCCGGGATCGAATTCAGGTATTTATTTTCATACGACCTATCAGCCTGATGGCTGGCCGGTGAAAGGTTATGAGGTACAGATCGATAATTCCTTTGTTGGCGATCCTGCAAATCCTGAATTGCGTAAAACGGGGAGCCTTTACGGGATACGAAATATGTACCTCACTTTCGTAAAGGACAATGAATGGTTCACAATGACCATCCAGGTACGCGGGAAACGTGTCAAGATTATGGTGAATGACAAATATGTTGTGGATTACCTGGAACCATCCAATCCTTACCGGCCGGATGAATGGAAAGAAAGGCTTATCAGTCAGGGCACCTTTGCCTTGCAGGGTCATGTTCCCGGGAGTAAGGTATATTTCAAGGATATTAAAGTGAAACCGTTGCCGGACAATGCGGTGTTTGAAGATCAAAGGCCGGCAGTTCCTGAGGATATAGCCCGTAGAGTTACCATGCTGAGCACAATCGGTTTCCCGTTAATGGATCTTCATATTCATCTTAAGGGAGGCCTTACCATGGATCAGGCCCTTGAGCAGTCCAGGGTAAAGGGTATCAATTACGGCATTGCAGTGAATTGCGGACAGGATTTTTATATCAACAATGATGCGAGGCTGAAAGCCCATATTGATTCGGTGAGCCTGGAGCCGGCATTTAACGCCATGCAGGCTGAAGGCAGGGAATGGGTGAACCTTTTCTCCAAAGACGCAGTAAAAACCTTTGATTATGTTTTTACAGATGCGATGACCTTCAGCAACCTGAACGGGAAACGGGTTCACCTGTGGAAGCCGGAAGAGGTGAACATCCCGGATAAACAGAAATTCATGGATGTACTTGTGGATTATATCGTCAGGATCATCAATACAGAACCCATCAATATTTATGCAAATGCAACCTATATCCCGGATGTGCTTGCGCCGGAATATGATAAATTATGGACTGTCCCCAGGATGGAAAAAGTTATTGAAGCCGCAGCAACCAAAGGTGTAGCTATAGAGATCAGCGCCAGGTATAAAATCCCCAGCTTTAAATTCATAAGACTGGCAAAGGAGAAAGGTGTGAAATTTACCTTTGGTACCAACAACGTGGATCCCAACCTGGGTTACGATGAATATTGCCTCCAGTCTATTGATTCTTGCGGACTTCAACCGTCCGATATGTGGGTGCCGAGGATTAAATGAACCTGAAGTCCGGTTATTCTCGGGTGAGGAAGTTATAAATGGTGGACTGTGACCGGTGACCGGTGACCGATGATCGGTGATCGATCAGTTAAATGGTAAATCTTTCCACAATTATCACAAAAATTAATGTTTGTCCCCGCCACATTAATCGGCATATTTCAATGATTTCATCTGGAACCGGAATTTGAATTTCGTGGAGAGCCCAAATGGCATCCTGTGAACGCGGAAGGTAATTATTACCCCGCAACCGATTTTTCCCCGCCATCTGCCTGAAACATTCGGGAATTAATTAAGTTTTAAGAATGAATGAAATAATAGATACTAACAATCCCTTATGAAAAATAAATTTCAAATTCTCTTCTTACCTGTTGTGTTTTCAATCGTCCTGCTGGCCTGCCCCGCCAAAGCTCAGGAACCCTGGACACCAAAACAACTCATGCAACCTTCAGAGCTTGCGAATCTCATTAACAGCTCATCACCGGATAAACCAATTATATTCAGTATCGGGGTTGCGGCCGTTATCAAGGGATCTATTGATCTCGGTCCCGTGCATGAGGCCGCCAACCTGGAAAAATTCAGGCAGGCCCTCTCAAAATTACCCAGGAACAGTAATATTGTCATCTATTGCGGGTGTTGCCCTTTTACTCACTGTCCCAATATCAGGCCGGCATTCACTCTTTTAAACGATATGAAATTCACCAATCAGAAGTTACTGAACCTCAGCACCAATATTAAGGTTGACTGGATCAATAAGGGCTATCCTGTTCAGCATTATTGACAGGACATGTAAAAATTAAGCGGATCGATTACTGATCGCCTGCAGGCTGGTCGGTTTGGTTATTTTCCTGCTGGTCATAATCGATTTCCTTTACAACCCTTCCTCTCTTGTTATAATAAGTCCAATTGCCGATTTGTTCATTATCCTTGTATAGTCCTTCGGATTGTCTGGTTCCGTCAGGATAGTAATATATCCACTTTCCGTTCTTATCACCGTTCTGCATATTACCGTCGATGGAAAGTATTCCGTTCTCATAATATTTCCAGCTTCCGTCAGGAACACCGTCTTTATATTCGATTTTTTCCTTGATGGTCTTATCTTCATAATAATTGATCCTTTCCCCGTTCCCGTCATGGAAATTCCCTGGATCGAGGGTATCGCCGGGAAAATAGACCTTTGAAATATTCATCAGATGCCCGTCATTCCAGTGTTCTTCCTGCATAAGTGATCCGTCCATGTGGAAAAGCCCCCATCGGCCGTCCTCTTTTCCGTCCAGGTAGGAACCGATGGATTTTATCTTATCACCGTTATAATAAAAGAACCACTGACCGTTTTCCAGACCGTCCCTGAAAGGTCCCTCGGATATCAGGTATCCCTCTTCGTTAAAATATTTCCAGTTCCCATTCTTTTCTCCATCCAGGTAGGGTCCGGCTCCAAACAACGATCCGGATTCGTAATAGTTTTTCCAGATCCCGGTTTTCTGTCCGAGCGCATATTCGCCGGTTACCGATAGATTACCATTTTCAAAATATTCATGATATGGCCCCTGTAAAAGCCCGTTCACAAAAACAAGCTTGTTCTTGATCTGCTCGTTGGGGTAGTAGTTGATCCAGGTGCTGTCCGGCTGACCGTATTTATAATGTTTTTCCGTTTTTGTGACCTTGTCGGGGTAATATTCGAAACAATCCCCGTTCAATTCCCCATTGGAATACTCGTCTTCCTGCAAGATATTGCCATAAACGTCATATTTTTTCCAGCTTCCTGTCTTTTTATTATGATCATATTCTCCGGAATTCATCAGCGTTCCGAATTTATCATATTCCATAAAATTTCCGGTCAGGCTGTCATTTTCATAATCCGCCTCGGTATGCATGATCCCGTTGTCATAATAGGCTTTCCAGGTACCGGTCATTTTGCCATTTTCATAGTCTCCTTCGGTAAAAAGATTCCCGTCTGCATTATATTCCTTCCAATGCCCTGTTTTAACGGTATCTTCCAGGTTACCGGTAATTCTTACTCCGCCTGATTCGTAATACTTGATATATTTCCCATGAAGAATGCCATCAACATAATTGGCCTCAATGATCAGGTCCTGGTTATTATCATAAACCTTCCAGAGTCCTTCTTTTTTATTGTTAATATAATCCCCGGATTCCGTGAGACCGTTTTTTTTGTTATACAGCACCCACGTACCCTCTTTAAGACCATTATCCAAACGACCTTTGCCCACAATTGTGCTGTCATTGAAGTAATAAGTTGGTGCCTGGGCAAAAGAGAGAGAGCTGAAAGAACTCATTACCAGGATTCCCGATATAAAAAGCTTAATGAATTTTTTCATAATAAGGATCAAAAGAAAATTACAGTCAAAATTATCACCTCCCTGCGAATAACACTCGGGAAGCCCAAAATATAACACAATCGGGCAAGTTAAGCCATCTTATATCAATTTAATTAAACATTCTCACAAGATCTTTTTTTTGCCGGTTCCGGGGCTTAAAAGTTGCAATCAATGTATAATTTTAACGTTCAAATGGCTCAATCACCCGATACAATATTACGCAAACTCACTGCCAGGGAATTTTCGCCTGTATATTTTTTACAGGGAGAAGAAAATTATTATCTGAATAAAATTGCCGGAGAGATTGAAGCAAATGCCATTCCGGAAAATGAAAAACACTTCAACCTGATGATCCTGTATGGGGCGGAGACAAATCTTGCTGAAGTGATCGGCTATGCCCGGCGGTTCCCTGTCATGGCGGCTATACAGGTGATCATAGTGAAGGAAGCACAAGACATGAAAGACCTTACCAGGGAAAAAGGGGAGGAAATGCTGATAAAATACGCGACCAACCCCGTACCCTCCACCATCCTGACGATCTGTTTCAGGGGTAAAAAACTTGATAAAAGGAAATCCTTGTTCAAGATCCTTGACAAGCATGCAGTAGTGGTTGATTCCGATAAGATTTATGATAACCAGGTACCTGCCTGGGTCAGGGAATATATTGAATCCAAGGGCCACACCGTGGATGTGAATGCACAGCAGCTCCTGGCGGACAATATCGGCAATGACCTGGAACGGCTTTCCAATGAAATCGATAAGGTCCTGATCAACTTTAAAGAGCCCATGCAGATCAATCCCGGGATCGTGAGCCGTTACGTGGGGATCAGCAAAGAATACAATTCTTTTGAATTACAAAAAGCCATCGGGGCCAGGAATATCATGAAGGCAAATAAAATTGTAAAGTACCTTGCTGACAATCCCAGGTCAAACCCGGTGATTCCAATCATCGCTCTTCTCTTCAACTATTTTTCAAAGTTGCTGATCATTCATCATGTCGGCCCGCAGAAAGAAAGTGAACTTGCAAGGATCATCGGAGTGCCTCCTTATTTCATCAGGGAATATATGCAAGCCGCTAAAATATTCAACCTGAAAAAGGTTATTGATAATATTCACTATATTCGGGAAGCTGACCTTATGAGCAAAGGAATCGGTGTCAGCAATATAAAGGAAGGAGAAATTTTAAAGGAACTCGTATACAAATTAATGCATTGACACGTTCAATGTTTACTTTTGGCCTAATTTATGATGGCATATCCAATAAATGACCGAACCGACCGCAAGATGAATTTCTTACTCCTTCGGCCTTGCCACCTGAAAGGCTATCTTATTTTTCTGCTCTCCCTTTTTACTTGCCTGGTATCAATTCCCCTTATCTCAAGTGCGCAGAATACGCTGGAAGAGCAGGATCCCGACGGCCTGTATAAAAAAGGACTGGAGCTGATGGATATGAGAAATTACGGCGCCGCCAGAAGGGCTTTTGAACACTTTCTTTCAAACGGATCGCAGGATATGGCGCATACTGATGCAGCGCATATCGATGCCGCCTATTACAGGGCCTATTGTGCAGTTGTTTTATTCAATGACGACGGGGAAAGACTTATGGAAGATTTTATCAGGCGGCATCCTGATAATCCCAAAGCGACCAACGCTTATTTTGACCTGGGAAATTTTTATTACAGGGATAAACAATATACTAAGGCATCGGAATATTTTGAGAAAGTACAAATCTCAAATCTCAGTAATGAAAAGCTGTACGAGTTGAAATTCAAGCTGGGTTATGCTGAGTTTAATAACAACGACACAACCAATGCCCTTGACAACTTTAATTTTGTGACGGGTTATGATAACAGTTACCGTACGCCTGCTGCGTATTATGCGGGATATCTTGACCTGCTTAAAAAGGATTATAGCGCATCCCTGAAAAACCTCAATATCGCTGCCGGGGATAATTCTTACAAAGAATTTGTAACGCCGCTTCTTATCCAGAATTATTATGAACAGGGAAATTACGAACAGGTTGTCCAGGCCGGAACGGCTTATGTTCAGAACTCACAGGATGCAGTTCAGAAGCCATCAGTAATACTTATGCTCGCGGATGCCAGCTACCGTCAGAATAATTTTGGTGCAGCTAACCAGTATTTTAATGATTATCTGACCACCAGGAAAAATGAATCGGACAAAGCGATCCTGTTAAAAGCGGGAATTTCCGCTTACCGAACAGGATATTATATCGATGCCGCCGAGTTCCTCAAACAGGCTGCACTGGCAGAAGGGAAAACAGGTCAACTGGCTTCCTATTACCTGGGCTTCAGCTACATTAATCTTGACAATAAGCCTTATGCGCTTTCTGCATTCGATGCAGCCAGAAAAGGGACTGAAGATAAAACCATCGAAGAAGAGGCCACATTTTATTTCGGGAAACTCAGTTTTGACCTCGGGAATTTCAGTGATGCAGCAGAGACCCTGTCATCCTATAACACCCTTTACCCCAAAGGAACACACAGAACCGAAGCCAATGAGCTTCTCAGCGCAGCTTACCTGAAGAGCGATAATTATGACCAGGCGATCGCTTATATAGAGTCCCTTTCCGACTGGACGGACCGGATAAAGGAAACCTATCAGAAGGTAACCTACAGGAAGGGGACGGAGCTGTTTAACACCGGAGATTATCCAGGAGCCGTGGCAATGTTCCAGCGATCTCTTAAATATCCCATCGATAAGGATATTGTATTATCCGCATGGTTCTGGACCGGAGAAGCTTATTCTGTAGGCAGAAAATATGATGATGCCATCAGGGCCTATTCGGAGGTTTTCCGGAATGATCCCGGCGGAACATCCGAGCAATTCCTTAAGGCAAGGTACGGAATAGGCTATGCTTATTATAATACGCACGATTATGCCAAAGCGCTTGGACATTTCCAGGCTTACACAGACCGGCTCAGGAGGGAAGGTAAAAACATGTTTTACAATGATGCCTTGCTCAGGCTTGCCGATTGCTATTATGCCACCAAGAATTATGATCAGGCAATTACCACCTATAATGCAGCCCTGAAGGAAGGCAACCCTGAAGTGGATTATTGTTATTTCCAGCTTGGAATGGTTTATGGAATACAATCCAACCTGGCGGAATCTTTCCGCAATTTCGATATTGTTCTGAACCAGTACCCGGCTTCGGTATATTATGACGATGCATTGTATTATAAGGCACAATACACCTTTGAAAACGGCGATTATGAACCAGCCATCCAGCGGTTTACCACGCTGATCAACAAGGAACCGCAAAGTCCTTTTATTCCTTATGCCCTTGTCAGTCGTGCCGTGGCAGAACATAATCTTAAGGATTATAGTGCCACCATCAGCGATTATGAAAGAGTTTTACAGGATTATCCCAGGCACCCGGTGGCAAACAGTCCCTTACTTGGTTTGCAGGAATCGCTCGCCGCTGTGAACAGAACCGGAGAGTTTTCAAAATACTTGGATATGTACAAGCAGGCAAATCCGGGATCCAAGGACCTGGAGGGAGTTGAATTCGAGTCGGCAAAATCAATGTACTATAACCAGAAGTACAACGCTGCCATTGATATGCTGAATAAATTCATTTCAGATTATCAGGATAGTCCCTTCAACGATGAAGTCGTTTATTACCTGGGAGAAAGTTATTACAATACCGGGCAGGCAGATAAAGCAATTTCCGCCTTTACCAACGTTACCGCTTACAAAAATTCAAAATGGTTCAACCGCGCCATTGAACGGCTTGGCGATATTTATTACAAGCAGGGCAACTATCAAAAATCGATAGTCAATTACGGCAGGTTATCGGGACTGGCCGGGAACAGGCGGGAAAAATATGATGCACTCGCCGGTCTGATGCAATCCTATTTTGGAGCAGGGAAGTATGATTCCACAATTTATTATGCGAACGGCATCCTTAACGGCGGATCCCTCACTGCAGGCGCTCAGAGCGGCGCCCAGCTTTTCCTTGGGAAAGCTTACCTGGCAAAAGGAAATTCCGATGAAGCCATGGATCATTTTCTCAGCACAGTCAATGCTGCCAAGGATGAGAATGGCGCCGAAGCCCAATACCTGATGGCAACCATTTTCCGCAGCAAGGGAAATTACAGGCAAAGCAATGAAACCCTTTACGATCTGAACAATAATTTTTCAATGTATGAAAAATGGATTGGAAAGTCTTTCCTGCTTCTTGCCGATAATTTCATTTCAATGGGGGAAACTTTCCAGGCAAAAGCCACATTGAATTCCGTTATCACCAAATCTCCTGATAGCGTTATCGTTGCTCTGGCAAAGAAGAAACTGAATATAATAACCTCTCAGGAAAGGGTTGCTGCCGATACACTTAAAAACGATACAATTAAAAAAGATACGATCCATTAAAAACGTGGGAATAACCTCTCTTAAAATATTGATCCGGCTGACCTGCCTGTTGTTGTTGATCACAGCATGCAGTATTTCCGTATTCGCACAACAATGGGGAGGTGACCAGGGGGCGATAGAGAACGCGCAGGTGATCATTGAAAAATCAAGGGATATCGTTCTGCCCCAGGCTTCAAGAAACTTCGAGAAGGTACCGCCACTGCCGGCCGAAGAAAGCACGAAAGTACTTCAGCCTTATCAGTTCACGGATGTAAGAACAAACCTGCCTGCTTTAGCGGTGAAACCGAGGATACTCAAGCTGAAGGAGGAAACACTTGAAAAATTATACAAGGGTTATGTAAAGGGAGGTTTTGGAAATTATACGAGCCCGTATATAGAAGGATATCTTTACAACAAAAGGGATAAAGATCACCTGCTGGGTGTCCACTTTGTAAACCGTTCCTATGGACAGGGTCCGGTTGATAAAAGCAATTCCGCCAATGGCAGGACAGCCCTGGATCTGTCGGGGAACCTGTACAAAGGCCCGGTAACCCTTGGAGCCGATGCAGGTTATGAACATACCTACTGGCATTTTTACGGGTACCCCGACGGGTTGGATGTGAAAGGCGATACGATCCGTCAGCATTTTAACCGGTTCCATATACATGGCTATGTGCAGAGCACGCCAAAGACACCCAATTCAGGATTTCTTCTGAACGTCGGGTACAGCAATTTGGCGGACCGGTACCATAACAGTGAGTCACGTGTCAACGGCAATCTTCGGTTTGATGTACCCATTCAGCAGGATTTATATTTCAGTTTATTGGCCGATGCGACCTTCCTGGCCAGGAAAGATTCTGTGAGCTCCGACAGGGATCTTATCAAGTTCCGTCCCACGGTATTTTACCGTTATCAGCAACTGGATGTAAGGGGCGGCCTGAATACGGTGATACAGAACGATACCATCTCTTCCCGGGGAACCGTATTACTTTATCCCGTTATTAATCTTCAATATCATATTAATAAATGGCTTACCGGTTTTCTCAACCTGGACGGGGATATGCAGGAAGTGTCAATGCATACGGTCACCTCCGAAAACCCCTACCTGCTTGAGAATGTTCCACTATATCATACGGATAAAAAGTTCGGGCTGGATTGGGGCATTAAGGCTAACCTGAACAACCTTGCCTATTTCAAGGCAGGATTTTCATATGCCAACCTGAGGGATATGTATTATTACCTGAATGACAGCCTTGATATGTCGAGGTTCAGGATCGTATACGATACAGGCATTACCGATCTGACACATATTTACGGGGAACTGAATATGTCGAAGCCTGGACAGTACCTGGTTAACCTCACTGCAAATTATTATAATTACCAGGTTGGCAAAATCGCCGAGCCTTGGCACAGGCCTTCATGGAAAATCGACCTGATTACACGGTATAATATTTACAGGAAGATCCTGTTATCCGGTGATTTTTATTTTATGGGAGGGATCAAGGCCAAGGATTTCAATACGGGAAATGTCCTGACCCTGAAACCTGTAAGCGATCTGAATTTCAATATCGATTATCTGTTTTCCGAAAGATTTTCCATTTTCCTTGACTTCCGGAATATCCTGGGAAATCATTACGAGACTTACTGGCGCTACCCGTCGAGAGGAACCCAATTTATGGCAGGTGCTTCTGTAAACTTTTAATAATATTGGTTGCATATTTTTCAAAAACTCATAATAAGTAAGAATAAATTGAAAAAATAGAGGGGTTGTGATTATGATTTTTTAAAAATTTATTATTTTTAGAAAAAATTCCCTATAAAATAACAAT
>JBJKSY010000601.1:0-3183 GCA_046703645.1 Cyclobacteriaceae bacterium | reverse complement strand
GGTGAGATTCTCGGATATCCTGCCTTATTAAGCGGGGAATCTTATACCCATTCGGCGGCTGCTATGGAAAACAGCATTGTAGCCTTTATTCCCAAAAACGATTTCCTTGATTTACTTTCAAAATCCCAGCACCTCTCTGCCTTGTTACTTAAAAACCTAAGTCATGAGTTCGGTGTATTGGTTAATAACATATCTTCCTTCTTCATGCGGTCGGTCCGTGAAAGGTTGGCCTTGTGCCTGCTTATATTAAATGAAAGAAATGAATCGGCTGGGATGGGAAAAACTAATCATGAAATAAACCTTTCCCGTGAAGATCTGGCAGGAATGACCGGAACGGCAGTTGAAAACCTTGTTCGTATCCTTCACGAATTCAAAATGAAGAATCTCATCGAAACCAAGGGGAGGGCAATAAAGATAATTGATATTGATCAGCTTATAAAAATTGCAAATTATCGTTGAACTTGAATCAGTGGCGGATATGATTATAGATTTGATCACCTGATTCGACCCCAAAACGGATCTGCGAAGCCAATCCTGTCACCCCGATTTTACTTGCCCAGGTTCCGCATATTCACAGTAGGAGGATGGGCTTCAGGTTTAATTACATTTTTAAATTTTCATCAATTCCGTCGGGTATTGTCGAACATGAAAACTCCGATAATAAGATAGTTAGCCTTAACACTATCGAATGGACTTCTTGAAATAAAAATAATTCCTAAACTTAAATTGACTTTATATACAATCTTTTGGTTTTTTTTCATGTTAAAAAGCTAATAATAGTAAAGAAAGATCACATTTTGAGATATAATAAGTTGCCGCTGGTATTATTTTCAGGGAATCGTACATTTTCCGGCCTTTTTATTGTCATTCTTAAAGAATCATCTGTAAATTCCGGATTATTCTAAACGAGCCATACCCTCCAGCCGATAAGCATTTGTGCATTGAAGGATACGCGGCGATAATTCAATTTATAAATATTTTCTGATGATTACGATTGAAGATTTGGTTGTCATAGCCCTTATAAGCCTTTTCTTTATCGGATTTTTAATAAAAAATATTATTACTGCCAGGCATTTTAATCAGTCAATCAGAGGCAAATCCATAAAAATAAACCTGGGGATTATTAATTCAATTGTCTTGGGTATTGTAGCTTTTACAAGTTATAAAAATTACTTTTTATGGATTAAAATACTCGATTTCAATGTCATCAAGATTTTTGGACTGATGATGATGACCCTGGCATGTGTCTTAGGCTTTTCAACTCTGATAACAATGAAAGATTCATGGAGAGTCGGAATAATACCCGAACAAAATACGGATTTAATTATCAACGATGTTTTTAAGATTAGCCGAAATCCGTACTTTCAATCCTTTATCCTTCTGTTTTTCGGTATTTTTCTGGTATATCCTACTTTTGTTTATTTAATTTTTTACCTAA
This sequence comes from Cyclobacteriaceae bacterium, assembly GCA_046703645.1. Classification (GTDB taxonomy): domain Bacteria; phylum Bacteroidota; class Bacteroidia; order Cytophagales; family Cyclobacteriaceae; genus DATDPY01. Next base: position 1,745 of record JBJKSY010000601.1, on the reverse strand, counting down.
CGTTTATATTAATTCTTCACTTAATTGTTGTTGAAGAAGAAAAACATCTGACAGAGCAACATGGTGATTCATATAAAAATTATAAAAATTCAGTAAACCGATACTTTTCAATCAAATTAAAAAAAAGTAAAAGACAATTAATAGATAAGTAAAGCAGCTCGAATGTTTATCAGGATAGGTCTATTTTTGAGAAGATCTTTCCTGCCTCATACTCATTGAGTACCTGCAGAATCTGTTTTTCGGTAAATTGTCGTTTTTCACAGCCAATAAATTTAACGATAATCATTTATTATTGGTTCTTGTTTGAGGAAGTATACAAGGGCAGCACCATTCATAAATCAGTCGGTTTTAAAAACCTGGCAAAGCAGCTTTCCCAAAACCAGGGACATCATAAAAAATATGATCATGGGAGGCCGATGGAGATGTGAATACAAACTTTACAGATTTATCTTTTAAATAAATCAATCCGATAAAGTAATCCAATTTGAAATCCTATCCATTGTTTCATATTTGATGAAGTACTAAATGTATGGGTGTTTTTGATGTAATAGAACCTCTGTCGCTTCACGATTTATAAAAAAGGCGATTAGAGTATTTAAGTGCTAAGTCCCTGATAATCAATTAAAAAACATTTCGCCTGGAATTAATTTTGTCAATTCCCTGAACTTCAGTCTTGCAAATCAATATTTCAATATTTTAATTCCAGGATCTTATAACCGAGTTTTTCCAGAGAAGAACTTATCATTAGTTTTAATGCTCTTTTACCTGAAGAGGTTTTGAAATATTTTTCTCTTTTCATTGCATCTTCTTTAAACAGGTAAAATTCACAAAAAATAAGATCCAACGGCGTGCGGGGTGATGTACTTTTTGTTTTACCGGTATTATGATCAATTACTCTTTTTTCAAGATCAGCAGAATACCCTGTATAGAATTGATGATCTTTCCGGCTGAACAGGACATAGACACAATAAGGCAAAGGCATATTCATAGCTGGTTTGATTTTAAACTTAAAAAAATCATGGTGGTGCAGCAGACGTCGTGTACTCCGTCACTGCACCACCATGAAGCGTCCCGCGTAATCGCGGGTCTGCTTCATGGTGAACCCGGGGGGATTCAAACCCTCAACCTTCTGATCCGTAGTCAGAAAAAATCCGGTTTTATTTATATCAATATGTTGTTAATATGGCCAAAATCGCTAAATTAAGGTACTTTTAGAATTTAATGAAACCAGTATAATCCAATAAGTGCGTGCAAATTGCGTGCAAATTTTAAAACATGATTACAAACATAATTCTGTCGCTCGATACCAGGCGCCCTAAAAATGACGGGACCTACCCGATAATTTACCGGATCACTCACAACCGTAAGACGACCAGTATAGCTTCCGGATTTTCCGCTTCCCCTAAATACTGGGATGATAAAAATAAGTGCGTAAGAAGTACTTACAAAGGCACTGAATCAACCCAACGGCTTAATAATTTCCTGGTTAAGAGAAAAGCCAGGTATATTGATGCCATTACCAAGCTGGACGAAAGAGGGGAATTGAAATATTTATCCGTTAAACAGCTTAAGGAACGCCTTATTGGTGGCATTTCAAACGGGAGCGTATTCACCTTTATCGAAAATCATATAGAGGATCTTATAAAGGCCAAAAGGGTAGGGACAGCCATAAGTTATAAGGATACGCTTCGGTCCCTGAAGATATTCAGGAACCAGATAGATTTTACCTTTAATGAATTCAATCT
>JBJKSY010000600.1:0-3832 GCA_046703645.1 Cyclobacteriaceae bacterium | reverse complement strand
TCAAAATCGAGTTTTTTCAGCCCTTGCTGAACTTCCGGGCAGGACATAAACAATTTCCACAAAAGGCCGGTACGATAATTTTCAATCATATCTACAATCGGTCCCTGATCAATGGCCAGGTAACGCTTTATATACCAGTCATGAGAAACGCTGAAAGCATCATAAAAACCATAAGGACCCCAAAGTTTATCATGATAATTATAATAAAGGTTTTTGAGCACCTGCATCGAATAACCGGGGGTATAGGGGAAAGAAGACAACGCGGCAGTAGGACTGATCACCCCAAGATCATTTGAAGGACAATGAGCAGCATATCCATCAATGGAATAACTGGCTGTCAGGCCCCAGCAGTCGGGTCCATAACCTTTATATTTTTTTGGATTCCTGATACAATATTCCCGGTTGATAAGAACATGATTCAAATTGTGCTGCCAATAATCAGCATATTCATCCTTCAAGCCATGGGGATCAAGCCCCAAAAAAGAATAATGCTCCCAAAAAAGCGGACCGCCGAATTTTTCCGCTCCATTATGTTTTAAAGACAATTCATAGCCATAGGTGTTAATTGTATCCCTGATCCCTCCGTTCCTGGCCCAACCTTCGTGATATACTATCGGAGGAATACCATGTGTAGGTGAAGAAGCGGCCAAAATATAGGTGATCAGGCATTCGTTATAACCCCTGATAGGAAAATTCATCTGCCAGGCATAATCGGGGGACCAATGCCAGTAAAGGACGTTTTTATCACCATTGCGATACCAGTTCCAATCAATACTTCGCCAAAGGGAATCAATTGATGAAGACAATGCCTGTTCTTTCACATTTCCATTTAGAAAAAACTGTCTTGCACACAATAGTCCCTGCGCAAGATATGAGGTTTCGACAATATCACCGCCATCATCTTTCCTGCCAAATGGCTTAACTTTTCCAGTTTCGCCATAAAGCCAATGCGGCCATGCGCCATGAAAACGATCCGCCTTTTTCAAATAATCTGAAATATGCTTAATCCTTTCGAAACCTTGCCGGCGTGTTATGAAACCACGTTCAATTCCTACCAATATAGCCATAATCCCGAAACCGCTTCCACCAACCGCTACGACATTCTTATCATTTTCCGGATAAACCCCATCAACATGAAATCTTTCCCTTGCCATTCCCGAGACGGGCTCGGCTCCATTCCAGAAATATTTAAATGTCTGATATTCCACCAGGGTGAGAAGTGAATCATCGCTTAAAGAATCAATTGAAGAGGTTACCGGAGGTTTATGCTGAACATGTCTGCATGCGGCCAAAGCGAGTATAATTGAACAGACCAACAATATACCTGTGGACTTTTTCATGAGGACTTACTTTATGAATTTAAAAATAATGAGAATTAACGGGATGTAAATCAATGAACACAAAATAATTAAAGGAGCATTGATTCAATTTAATCACCAGCTTATTCCCGCTGAATGGCTTGTGCACCATCAATAGCACTGAATCAGTAAATATGAAAATCATTGAGGCGGGTATATACAGTGGAAAATCGATAATTTTGATTTAAATCTATTGTATCTTCAGATCGGGAAATACTAATTAACCGGAAAATGAAAAAAATATTATATATACTGGTTCCCCTGCTATTGTTAACCGCCCTGTATTTAGCCGGCCCCAAATACCAAGTAGCCGACTTTGACAAGACTCTTCCTCATATACAAATCTCCGGTGATTCACTAGACCATTACGTAAAACACAGGGAAAGCCAGGTAAGAAACCTGAAAAATGATAATGAGGCCAGGATCATCTGGGCCAATGATTCTCTGAAAAATAAAACACCCTATGCCCTTGTGTACCTTCACGGATTTTCTGCCAGCCAGGGAGAAGGTGACCCAATTCACAGGGACTTTGCCAAACGATATGGATGCAATTTATACCTTTCGAGACTTGCAGATCACGGGATCCGCTCCGACCATGCCTTACTGGGAATGACCCCGGCACGACTTGTAAACTCAGCAAAAGAAGCCATCGCGATCGGGAAACAACTTGGCAATAAGGTTATACTTATGAGCACTTCTACCGGAGGAACACTTTCACTGTACCTTGCAGAAGGTGACCCGGATATTGCAGCATTGATCCTTTATTCACCGAATATCAGAATCAATAACCCCTTTGTAGGATTATTAACCGGACATTGGGGACTTCAACTCGGAAGGCTTATTGCCGGAGGAAAGAACTTAGTTTATCCGGTTAAAACACCTGCAGACAGTATTTATTGGGATGATTCCTACAGGGTAGAAGCCGTGATCTACCTTCAAGCCCTGATTGACAAGACCATGACGAAGGATGTATTTTCAAAGGTCACACAACCGGTATTCCTGGGGTACTATTATAAAGATGAAAAACACCAGGACCCGGTATGCAGGGTGGATGCCATGCTTGATATGTTCAATGAACTTGGAACACCGGACAGCCTGAAGGTGAAAGAGGCGTTTCCTGATGCCGGAGAACATGTGATCGCGAGCAAGTACAAGTCGAATGACTGGGAAGGAGTGCAAAAAGCTACTTATAAGTTTGCAGAAAATGTGCTGGGAATGAAGCCGGTGGAGTAGTTGACGGGTGGACGGGTGGACGGGTTGACGAGTGGACGGGTGTGAAACTGGATGATACCAATACCGAAAGCTTGATGCTCAAAGCTTAAAGCTCAAAGGTGAAAGAGGGGGGATGTTAAGGATTTTCATCATTAATAACGAGCTGATTTTCATTTAATAGGAGATGGTTCGATCTTCGATTTTGGAGGATGGAAAGATGGAAGGATGTACCCACCCCAGCCCCTTCAGGGAGGGGAAAACCGTTTTTGGGAGGATGGATAAGATTTAATTAATAATTGATGAAAGTTCAAAGCTGAAAGCTGAAAGTTCAAAGTTCAAAGCTCAAAGCTGAAAGCTCAAAGCTCAAAGCTCAAGGTTGGAAGGAGGAGAATGGAGGATCAGGATTCGAGGAGGAGACCGATGCCGAAAGTTAAAACGAAGATGAGGGTGGTGAGAGCCATCTTTTTCAGGCAGGCATCAAGTTTGTCAGAACCTGCAAACAGGGCTACCTGGCGACCATTAATTATAAGCAAAGGCGTGGAAAGAAGAAATATAAACTGGAAAGGGCCGCGGTATTCCAAAACATTATAAATTACAGCCAACAGCCAACCGCCGGATAATAAGGTCCAGTGGTACTTAATTGCCCGGGAACGGCCAATTCTTACCGGTATTGACATTTTTCCGGCCAACCTGTCGGAATCAACATCCCTAATATTATTAATGTTCAAAACGGCAGTGGCTAACAATCCTGTACTCAAAGCCGGGAGTAAATGAACGGCACTAAAGGTACCGGTATAAAGAAAATAGGTTCCACCAACCCCGACAACTCCAAAAAACAGCAATACAAAAATGTCACCTAATCCGGCATAACCGTAAGGTCTTTTTCCCATGGTATATCCCATTGCGGCAAGGATAGCCAGGATACCGGCAACGAGGAATAATATAAAATAAACGCCGTCAGATTTTAAAAGACCTGCAATCAGAAACAATCCTGTCACCAAAGCAGCCAATGAAGTAATAATTATGCCGACTTTCATCTCAAATGGTGATATTGCTCCGCTGGAAACAGCCCTTTCCGGCCCGACCCTGTGGACACTATCGGCACCATGAAGGTAGTCTCCATAATCGTTCGCCAGGTTGGAAAGTACCTGGAGGAAAACTGTGGTAAGGCTGCTCAGAACAAGGACACTTATGCTGAATGACCCATTGAAAGCGGCAAGAAATGTTCCCATGGCTATACTGGCGAGGGCCAAGGGCAAGGT
>JBJKSY010000599.1:0-1910 GCA_046703645.1 Cyclobacteriaceae bacterium | reverse complement strand
ATTCGGGAAGAACAGGATTCTATGAACACAACCTGTACCCCCTGCGATATAATAAAGCGGTGGCGGACATAACCCGGGAAGTGACCGGTGAAAATATCATCTGGGCGAGAAGTGCCTGGGCGGGAAGCCAGCGTTACCCTCTGCACTGGGGAGGCGACGCTGCCAATACAAACGAAGCTATGGCATCTACATTGCGGGGGGGACTGTCCCTGGGCCTCTGCGGATTTTCTTTCTGGAGCCACGACCTTGGCGGCTTCGTAAAAAAGCCGACCGAAGATCTTTACCTGAGGTGGACAGCTTTCGGAATGCTTTCATCCCATACTCGCGCTCATGGAGCACCGCCAAAGGAACCCTGGGAATACAGCAAAGAATTTCTTGAAGGTTTCAGGGAAGCGGACGATATGCGTTACGAACTGATGCCCTACATCTATGCCCAGGCCAGGGATTGCACCGAAAAAGGATTGCCCATGTTAAGAGCCCTGTTCATTGAATTCCCGGATGATCCTGGAGCCTGGCTGATCGATGACCAGTATATGTTCGGTTCTGATATTCTTGTGGCTCCCCTGTTTGAAGATGTAAAGGAAAGAAATGTGTACCTGCCAGGGAAAGGAAACTGGATCGATTACCAGACAGGAAAAGAATATGAACCGGGATGGAATAAAATAACCGCCGGACCGATTCCCGTCGTCATGCTGGTCAGGGAGGGTTCCGTTATTCCTAAAATAAAACTGGCACAATCCACCATGGACATGGACTGGTCACATCTCAACCTAGAAGTTTTCCCTGGAAATAATGCTGAGGCTGATGGTCTTGTATGTCTCCCTTCCGACAACCAGTTGAAGAAAATAACAATAAATGAAAAAGACGGAAAGTATTATTTACAGGAAGATCCGTTTAAAGGGAAAGTGACCTGGAACATAGAAAGATATAAATGATTTCGGGATTCAATATTTAATGATTAATTCCATCGATCCCCGGTCATGCGGAAATCAACAAATCAGCAAATCAATAAATAAATGGGATGATAGCCCTGACTTTTTCACAATATTCAAGGTACCTGTCCCTGAATTGTCCGATCAGCAACTCTTCTTCAGCGTGAATTCTGAGGATAGTACCGTAGGAGAAAAATATTATTGCTATGAGAAGCGCCATCAGATTGGTTATCAGGAAGCCCGTTGAAATAAACAGGCCGAAGAACGCCAGGTATATCGGGTGACGTACAAAACGATAGGGCCCTTTAACGATCAGTTGGTGATTGGTAATTATCCGGGCCCCAAAGCTCCACTGTTTTCCAAGAGTGAATACAGCATAAATGGATATAAAAGCTGAAACCGGACCGATAAATACCGAAACAACAGTAAGCCAGTAATGCACCATCCCGGGATACTCGACGGAAAGTTGAATGTCGCGCCTGATTGAGAAAATAATTCCCATACCGATGGCCTGCAGTAATAATCCAAGCCAGGACTTGGGATGGCGTATTTCGGTTTTCAGATTTCCCTTTTTCCTCTTAATGTAATTATTTATATAAAGAACGATCCACACCAGTGAAAATGCCAGCCATGAAATCATCATGCAGTACACAGCGACAGTAAAAACATTGACGTAATTCATTCAGGTGTAAATTATAAGTTCGGTGAAAGAAAAATCATATTCAGTGAATACAATTTTTAAGTTCCCGGTTAACGGCTTATGCATCGAATCCGGATGATACTTCTGCTCCTGATCCCGTAAGAGAAACCCTTAAAATAACGTATTATTTTTTTCAAAATCAATCAACCACCTTTTCCTGGCTAACCCGCCGCTGTAGCCTGTCAGTTGACCGTTTTCACCTATAACCCGGTGGCATGGAATGATAATTGCCAGCCGGTTCGAACCATTGGCTTTTGCTACAGCGCGAACGGCATTTT
>JBJKSY010000598.1:0-4117 GCA_046703645.1 Cyclobacteriaceae bacterium | reverse complement strand
AGGCCTTTTGCAGATTCAATGGATCGGCTACCTTCTCCATTAATCCCTCCGTCAGGGTTCGTTCTTCCTCGCATGCACGAAGCCATATCGGGCTTACCTTACCGCTCTTGTCCCGGTGTACGACCGGCACGCCTTCAGTTAGGCTGAATAAACTTTCTCTCCCTGGTGTGGAGTCCTTCTGATTACTCATTTCTCTACCCTTAAGTGTTTCCTTTTCCTGGCTTTTAGTACTCTAAAAAAAACTTTCCCTGCTCTAAAGATTCGGCCCTTCCCTCCATCATGTTTCCATGACTTCCCCGGTACTATGGCCTTTGCTGACTTCTGGTTCGTCTCTCTGCCTTGGCACTCTCTCGTGCCTCCGCCTCGGATTTACGACCCAGATCTCCCATGGTAAGTCCCTCGTTCCTTCCGTATAACCTGCATGATTTACTACCTCTGTTTACGTCTAACTGTCGGGCTTCGCAGTCTAATGCCCACTTACCCTCAGAGTAAGCCTTCTATCATGTTTCTGTTCGTCAGATCATACTTTTGTCATTGGCTTCCTTCAGATTCCCGGTTACCCGGAACACCCTTGCCGTTGACTAACAGTTCCCGTTAGATGGCCTGTTAAGGACTTTCACCTCAAAGAACGATTACATGCATGGCGCACATAAATATACCCCGTGGCATCAGGCGCCCCGGGGTTTTAATTTTTTGATTAATCCGCCATATCCATTTGTTTAAATTATTAGCTGATGAAAGTCATTTTTTAAAGAACCTGAAAAATATTTCTTTGCAGAACGTACTGTAATTTTTTCATTTTCAGATTATTAGACTGAAACATCATGGAATCATACAAGATCGTAGTTCTTGCCAAACAGGTACCTGACACAAGGAATGTTGGCAAGGATGCGATGAAAGCCAATGGCACGGTTAACCGGGCCGCTCTCCCGGCTATTTTTAATCCTGAGGATCTGAAAGCACTTGAACAGGCGCTCCGGCTGAAAGACCGGTACCCGGGCTCAACGGTCACCCTGCTTACCATGGGACCGGTCAGGGCAGCCGATATTATCCGGGAAGGACTTTTCCGGGGAGCTGATAACGGTTACCTGATCACCGACCGTCGGTTCGCCGGCTCGGATACGTTGGCAACTTCTTATGCCATATCCCTTGCGATCCGGCAGCTCATGCCTGTCGACCTGATCCTCTGCGGACGCCAGGCCATTGACGGTGATACCGCCCAGGTCGGGCCGCAGGTGGCAGAGAAACTTCATATCCCGCAGGTTACCTATGCAGAGGAGATCAAAGGGATCAACAATAAAAAAATCGTGATCAAGCGGCGGCTTGAAAGGGGAACGGAAGAAGTGGAATCTCCCTTGCCCCTGCTGGTTACCGTGCATGGTTCGGCGCCTGACTGCCGTGCCAGGAATGCCAGGCTTCTCCTGAAATACAAGCATGCTAAAACAGTTTCAGAACTCCAGCATGAATCGGAAGATTACCTGAAACTGCACGACGGCCGTCCTTTCCTTGACATCGTGGAATGGACAGTTGACGATCTAAAGGCTGACACTGAAAAACTGGGCATTTCGGGATCTCCTACCAAAGTGAAAAAAGTAACTAACGTGGTTTTCACAGCCAAGGAGGCCAAGGTATTCAACGACAGCGATTCCGAAATAGAAAGCCTGATGAAGGAACTGATCGATAATCATACTATAGGTTGATTTTTAATAATAAATAATCCGAAGTGAATAACATATTAGTTTATTGTGAGATTGATGAAGGCAAGGTTACCGATGTGAGCCTTGAATTGCTTTCCAAAGGGAAAAAACTTGCCGGTGAATTGCACGTCAATCTCGATGCCCTGATAATCGGTTCCGGTCTTGACGGAATTGAAGAACAGGTATTCCCCTATGGTGTGAATACAGTTTATATTGCCGATTACCCCGGCCTTTATCCTTACCTTACGCTGCCGCATGCTTCCATCGTTACCCGGTTGTTCGAGGAAACCAAACCTGAGATCGCCCTCTTCGGAGCCACTTCGATTGGCCGTGATCTTGCACCACGTATCGCTTCTGCACTGAAATGCGGGCTGACGGCTGATTGTACCAGCCTTGAAATAGGAGATCATGAAGAAAAGAAAGAAGGCAAGCAATATAAAAATCTCTTGTACCAGATCAGGCCTGCCTTCGGGGGAAACATCATAGCGACCATCATCAACCCTGAGACCCGGCCGCAGATGGCGACCGTCCGCGAAGGGGTCATGAAAAAGGAAATATACTCCCCTGAGCACAAGGGGGAAGTAAAGGTTCTTGATGTTATGCAATATGTGAACCAGGAGGATTTTGTCGTGCGGATCATTAACCGGCAGATTGAAAAGAAAAAAATTGATATCAAGAATGCCCAGATCATAGTTTCCGGCGGCTATGGAGTAGGCTCGCGTGAAACCTTTAAATTGCTCTTTGACCTGGCAGATGTGCTGGGCGGGGATGTTGGCGGATCAAGAGCTGCTGTAGATGCGGGGTTCATTGAGCATGAGCGCCAGATCGGCCAGACCGGTGTAACTGTCAGGCCCAAGCTATACATTGCCTGCGGGATCTCAGGCGCCGTACAGCACAGGGCAGGGATGGACCAGTCGGCTATGATCATCAGCATCAATAAGGACCCGAACGCACCTATCAATAAAATTGCCGATTATGCATTGATCGGTGATGTGGCGGATATATTGCCGAAGATGATCAGATATTACAAGGAAAACACCAAGTAAAATTTCACGAACTGTAAAAAAAGAATCGAAGATGGGAAACTTTTTTACCGACAATAAGCATCTCAAATTTCACCTTTCGCACCCGGAAATGAAACAGCTTGTGGCGCTGCGGGAAAGGAATTATGCCGAAAAGGATCAATATGATTTTGCACCCATCGATTATGAGGATGCCCTTGACAGTTATGAGAAAGTGCTTGAAATTGTCGGCGACATATCAGCCAATGTTATTGCCCCAAACGCCGTCGATGTGGATGTGGAAGGCCCGAAAATTATCAATAATGAAGTTAAATATGCCCGCGGCACCCAGGAAAATTATGATGCCATCAAGCAGGCCGGGCTGGTGGGCATGTCACTCCCCAGGAGATTCGGGGGACTGAATATTTCAACGATCCCCTATGTAATGGCAGCAGAAATTGTATCAAGGGCCGATGCCGGTTTCTCGAATATCTGGGGACTTCAGGACTGTGCTGAAACTATTAACGAATTTGCCAGCGAGGAGATCAAGAAAGATTACCTGCCGAGGTTTACAAGGGAAGGGGCCACAGGGGCCATGGACCTGACAGAGCCCGATGCGGGATCCGATCTTCAATCCGTGCAACTGAAAGCGACCTTCGACAAGGAAAGAAATACCTGGCTATTGAACGGAGTGAAAAGGTTTATAACGAACGGCGATGCCGATGTTTCCCTGATCCTTGCCCGATCTGAAGAAGGTACCGTTGATGGCCGGGGGTTATCATTATTCCTCTATGACCGTGGTCACAAGGCCGTCACAATCAGGAGACTCGAAAACAAGCTTGGGATCAAGGGATCGCCGACCTGTGAACTTGTATTCAAGGATGCTCCTGCCCTGCTGATCGGCGACAGGAAAATGGGTCTGATCAAATATGTCATAAGCCTGATGAATGCGGCAAGGCTTGGAATCGGTGCACAGTCGGTGGGTATTGCCGAAGCCGCCTACCGTGAAGCGCTCAAATATGCAAATGAAAGAAGCCAGTTTGGAAAGAATATTATACAATTCCCTGCGATATACGAAATGCTTTCCGGCATAAAAGTGAAACTCTATGCCATGCGAAGCCTGCTTTATGAAACAGGGAGGTTCGTCGACCTCTATAAAACCCTTTCGCATATCTCCGGTGAAAGGACACTGGAGCCGGAAGAAAAACAGGAGATGAAGAAAAAACAGAAGCTTGCTGAAGTATTCACACCCATGCTGAAACTGATCTCAAGCGAGTATTGTAACGATATTGCCTATGATGCCCTGCAGGTACATGGCGGTACCGGTTTCATGAAAGATTTCCCCATTGAACGGATCTTCCGCGATGCCCGCATCACTTCCATTTATGAAGGCACTTCCCAGCTCCAGGTTGTGGCGGC
>JBJKSY010000597.1:0-3710 GCA_046703645.1 Cyclobacteriaceae bacterium | reverse complement strand
TGCTCAGACAACCGGCAAGAGAGCGGCTTCGGTGAAAAAAGCGATTGAAGCAGGCAAGCATATCTATTGTGAGAAGCCGGTCTCTTCTTCATACGAAGAATCCATGGAATTATTTCGTCTTTGCAGCAAGGCGGGCTTGAAAAATGGAGTTGTACAGGATAAGCTATGGCTTCCCGGATTGTTAAAAATGAAAAGGCTGATCTTGGATGGGAAGCTTGGAAAAATTATTTCCGTGAAAGCTGATTTTGGCTATTGGGTGTTTGAAGGATACACTATACCATCTCAGAGACCGTCGTGGAATTATAAATCTGAAGAAAACGGGGGAATAATACTCGACATGTTCTGCCACTGGCAATATATTATTGAAAACCTCTTCGGGAAGATTTCATCGGTTATATGTACTGGATCAACAGCAATAAATGAACGGATTGATGAGCATGGACTGCCTTATAAATGTACTGCTGATGATGTTGCCTTTGGCACCTTTATGCTTGAAAACGGTATTATTGCACAATTCAATTCATCCTGGTGCACGCGTGTCAGAAGGGATGATCTCCTGACCATTCAGGCCGACGGCACAAAAGGGTCGGCCGTAGCCGGGTTACGTGATTGCTGGTTACAGGAATATAATTCAACACCCAGGCCGGTCTGGAACCCGGATATTCCTCAATCCATCAACTTTTTCGACGGCTGGACAAAGATTCAGGAGAATGAAAATTTTCCCAATGCTTTCCGGGCTCAATGGGAACTTTTTATTAAAAATATTATGGATAATGATCCATTTCCACATACCTTACAACAAGGCGCAAGAGGGGTGCAGGTTGCGGAAGCGGCATTCACAAGTTGGAAACAAAAAAAATGGATTGATCTAACCATATAATATATATGGAAAAAATCGCTCTTATAACAGGAGGGACCCGGGGTATTGGATATGGAATAGCTGAAGCACTTGCCGGCGAAGGTTATAATCTCTGTTTAAATGGTACAAGGGAGGCTCGGGATGTTGATGAAAATTTAAATAAACTTCGTGACAGAGGAATTAAAGTAATTTATTGCAGGGGGAATCTTGCATTGCCGGAGGATCGAAAAAATATAATTTCAAAAGTAATGGATCAATTCGGCAGTATTCACGTGTTGGTAAATAATGCCGGAATAGCACCCCGTGAGAGGAAAGACATTTTAGAAGCATCCGAATCAAGTTTCGACGAAGTAATGCAGGTAAACCTGAAAGGCCCCTACTTTTTAACGCAGGCAGTGGCCAATATCATGATCGATCAAATGAGATCGGATCCGGGGACAAATGCCTGTATCATTACTATCACCTCGGTAAGTGCGAAGTTGGTCTCACTGAACAGGGGAGAATATTGTATATCAAAAGCAGGGTTGCATATGATGACCAGGTTATTTGCTGCCCGCCTTGGTGCGGAAAGCATCCCTGTTTATGAGGTCAGCCCCGGAATTATTAAAACTGACATGACTGCTTCTGTAAAAGAAAAATATGAAAGGATGTTTGCTGAGGGATTTTTATTGCAAAACCGATGGGGAACTCCCGAAGATGTAGGAAGGGCTGTTGCCATGCTTGCCAGGGGAGATCTTCCATTTTCAACGGGCCAGGTAATATCAGTTGATGGCGGGATGACAATTGGAAGACTTTAATTTTTTATATCTATGAAAGACCGGATCTGGAAAATTACAATGATATTAACCATTATATTGTTAATCCTGACTTTTAGCCCCATGATTATACCAAAACATATCTATAAGCCCGAAATCGCCGGGTTACCCTATTCCCTGTGGATGAGCTTTCTGGTTACCATTTTGATGCTTTTTAATATTATACTGGCTACCCGGTTTCACCCCGGAAATCATAAATAACTATGCTGCACTGGCTTTTAATATTGGGGCCACTATATATCCTTATTTTATTTGGATTTGGCTATCTGTCAAAAAAGAAAATAAAAAACTCCAACGATTTTGTGATGGGAGGCTTCAATATCGGCCTGATACTGGGATTTTTATCCTTTTCAGCTACCCTGTTCAGCACTTTCACACTGATGGGAATGCCTGATTTTTTTCGTCAACATGGTATAGGCGCATGGATTTTTCTTGCAGTATCCGATGCATTTATGCTTTATTTCGTACTTTGGTTTGGACCTGCTATCAGAAATCTTGCTTCCAATTCAGAATTTAAAGGCATCGGACTATTACTCGGAAGTCTCTATAAAAATAAGCTGGCTACCTATGTATATCTCGCAGGCATATTCTTATTCCTGGTTCCTTACGTTGCTATTCAGATAAGAGGTGTATCCATATTCTTAAATGCTGCCTTTCAGAATGTTTTCCCATTCTGGATCTGGGGATTATTTATCATCATTGTGATGTTAATATACAGTTTTACCGGTGGTCTTAAGGCAATTATCTACAGTGATGTCCTCCAGGGGGTTTTGCTTTTAATAGCAGTTTGGTTTGTTGCGTTCAAATATATTGATTTATCGTCAGGATTAAAGAGTCTGTTTCAGGAAGTTGAGAAGGTCAACCCAGCCTTATTATCTATTCCAGGACCCCATGGATTATTTACGCCCCAGTTTCTGATCGCCTCAACCCTGGCAATTGTATTAATACCGGTAACGCAGCCCCAGTTAACAACACGACTTATAGTTGTAAAGAGCCTGAATGCAATGAAACGAATGAGCATAGGGGTGACCTTTTTTGCAATGCTTGTAATATTTCCCACACTCATAATCGGGATGATCGGGGCAATTCACTATGCTGATTTAAGTACAGCGGATTTTTTATCAAGAGTTCTGATTACAGATCACTCCAGTCTTGTTGCTACATTAATAATGCTTGGATTAATCGGGGCTGCAATATCCACAAGCGATGCACAGTTATTTGCCCTTGGAACAGAATTCAGGGCTGTTGCCGGAGGTGACGAAAAGGGGGTAATGGTTAAAACCAGGCTTGCCATGCTTGTATTTTCCATAATCGCATTCATTTTCTCCATGGTTAGTTCCGATCAGCTCGTATTGCTGGCCCGGCTTAGTTTTACGGGTACCGGGCTTCTGGGTCCGATGATTTTAAATGCTGTATTTTTTAAAAATCATATTAATCCGGTTAATATTTATGCTGCAGCTATTGCATTGTTAATATTTATCTTTTCGCTTGCAGGCTGGATCCCATCTGTCATAATTCATATTCAGCTCGACTTATTATTATTCATCATCCTGTTTGCTGTTATGCTCATAAGCCTGGTCATAAAAAAAATGGCTAAAAGTATTTAATGTATTTTTATAATTTGAATATTTTTATAATTAAGCCTTCACTTTAATGAAAAATACGGCCGGTTACTTTTACCTGAAACGGTTAGTTTTTATATGTTTAATATTAGTATCAGGACTGGCTATTACGGCCAGGGGACAAAATAAAGGTGAAGATCAACCCTTATTCCAAAGCGATAAATTGCTGGAGATAGAATTAAAATCGGATTTTTATGATATTGCCCGTGACAGGGGAAATAATCCGGAATACCATGAAGGCAGCCTCGTATATAGGGATTCCACCGGTTCTGAATTTCAGATCCCTCTTCGTCTAAAGGTAAGAGGAAACTTCAGGAAAGATCCGGAACATTGCAAATTCCCTCCTTTACTGGTTAATTTTAAAAAAGAAGGAGTAAAAAATACGGTTTTTAAGCACCAGGATAAAATTAAGCT
>JBJKSY010000596.1:0-2927 GCA_046703645.1 Cyclobacteriaceae bacterium | reverse complement strand
GTACAGGATGATCCCAGCACAAAGTTTGATAAGGTAATCCGTAAACAGGTCAATCTTAAGAATGGTCAAAATTAGATCAAGATCTTCGCCCGGGACGTAAATGGACTTGAACAGACTTTTACCCGGTAAATCGAAGCCAAAATTGCCCAGCCGGTCGCACTACAAAGAACAGATTATGCTCTGTTGATCGGTTCTGATGATTATGACGAATGGCCTCAGCTTAGCAATCCGGTTTTCGATGCCAAGACTATCGAACAGGAACTACGTACCAATTATGGATTTAAAACCGAATTATTATTGAATCCCACAAAGGTACAATTGTTATCCAAGATCAGGGAGTATGCCAAAAAGAGTTATATGCCTGACGATCAGTTATTTATATTTATTGCGGGTCATGGACAATTCGATGATGTTTTTCAGGAAGGATATATAGTGTGTAAGGATTCCAAGAAGAATGATGAAACTCATGAGACTTATATTCCCCATTCCTCATTACGAACCTACGTTAACAATATTCCCTGCAATCATATTTTTCTTGCAATGGATGTTTGTTACGGAGGAACCTTTGACCAGGCCATTGCACGATCAGGAAGCCGTGGAGGTGACGACATTTACAGCGATATCACCCCTGCTCAGTTCATTAAAAGAAAACTTCAGTTTAAGACCCGCCGGTATCTTACCTCAGGAGGCAAACAATATGTTCCTGACGGAAGGCCCGGAGCTCATTCTCCATTTGCACGGAAACTTCTTGAAGCTTTCCGTAATTACGGTGGAAGTGATCACATTCTTACACTTGGGGAAATTATTACTTATGTAGAAACCATTAATCCTGAGCCCAAATACGGTGAATTCGGAGATAACGAACCCGGAAGCGATTTTATTTTTGTAGCCCGATAACCCCTTAACATGAAATATTGGTGCGGGGCCATATTTTTTTTCATATGCTGTTCTAATGGGTATGGACAGGTAAAATATGCCAATGGCCTTATAATCGATCAGGCAACTTACCTGAAAGTTCCCAAAAAGGCTTCACTGATAAGAGGCGATTATGAAAAATTACCTCCCAGTGTATCCCTTAAAAGCTATTGCCCCAGGCCCGGTAACCAGATCCAATTAAATACTTCACCGTCCTGGGCTGTCGCCTATGGAGCCATGACAATCCTGGAAGCGGAAACGAATCAGCTTACCGACTGGCACCAGATCACTGATAAATCCTTCTCTCCGGTTTTTAATTATGCCCTTGCAACAAATTTTAATAACAAAGGCTGTACGGTTCCGGTTAGTCTTCGGGATATTCTGGAATCTCTAAAAAAATATGGCGTGCCCCATTACCTGAACTTTGAGAGATTCTGCCCCGATTCAATTCCGGAGGAGGCTTTTACTTTAGCCGCGGAGAATAAAATTCAGGATTATGCCAGGCTTTTTGACCCATTGGATGCCCCTATGTTCAAACTCGAGGCGGTAAAAAAGTCACTGGTGGAAGGTCTTCCGGTAATCATAGGAATGTACTGCCCGCCTTCCTTTTCACTCGCAAAGGATTTCTGGCAACCCAGGGAAAAGGTTAGTGATCAGTTCAAAGCCCAGGCGCTATGCGTTATCGGGTATGATGATTCCAAATACGGAGGAGCTTTTGAAGTGCTTAACAGTTGGGGAAATTATTGGGGGAATGATGGTTTTATGTGGATTCGGTATTCTGATTTCCTGGATTATGTTAAAACAGCCTACGAGATGTTCCTTATTGATAGTGATAGGGGCCGTATCGATTTTTCAGGCGACATCAGTCTCATTACCAGTGACGGAAACCCCATGACTATATCCTTGACCAATGAAGAAGGATATTACCAGACAAAAAACATCTATCATGCGGGCACCAGATTCAAGATCTATGTCACAAATAATGAATCGGCTTATGTATATGTATTTGGCACAGACGAAACGAATTCATTTTTCCCTCTATTCCCGTACAATGATAATATAAGCCCCATGCTTAATTATAAAAACAGCAGGATTGCCCTCCCGAGTGAAAATTATGATATCGAGATAACAGGAAAACCCGGTAAAGATTTTCTTATCATATTATATTCAAAAGAGGAAATTTACCTTAATAATATTATTAATAAGTTACAATCCCTGAACGGGAGAATAGACGACCGGATCAAAAATGTACTTGACGGTTCCATAGTCGACTCAAAGAATATTCAATGGGATTCTGATGAAATTAAATTCTCCGGAACAGGTAACGGCAAAACAATCATACCTGTCTATGTTGAAATACAGCATCAATTATCCGGGTATTCCAGAAATTCATATTAAATAATTTGAATTTAAATAGGCTTAATTTTCACCTTTGATATCCTCGTTAATTTCGAAAGGAAAGAGGATTAAATTTCATAAGTTGACTTCCCGTATAAAAATTATTTTAAAATCACATCTTTATTTTATTTCCTGTGTTATTTTATAGAATGATAAAATCTTCATAAAACAAAATCATATGATGCACAGAACAGATCCTACCACAACCGGCGCCTGGTCAATATTGACCGGCAAATACAATCAGCTCCGGAACATTCCAATAAAATCTCTCTTTCAACAGGACGCCGCGAGGGCCAATAAATTTTCACTCCAACATAAGGACATCCTTATCGACTATTCCAAGAACTGCATTGATGAGGAAACGCTTGATGCGCTCATTCAATTGGCAAAGGAATGCGGACTGGAGGATGGCATCAAAGCCATGTTCAGCGGCGACAAGATCAATGAAACCGAAAACCGTTCTGTTCTTCATACGGCGCTGCGGAACAGATCCGGGAATCCTGTCAATTCCGACTCGAAGGACATTATGCCGGATGTAAGGAATGTCCTGAATCGTATGGACGAATTCTCAAAGAAGATTATCCAGGGGCAGTGGCGTGGATATACCAACAAAC
>JBJKSY010000595.1:0-12602 GCA_046703645.1 Cyclobacteriaceae bacterium | reverse complement strand
GGGAAAAACTTCAGCAGGGAATTTAGGTTATTAAGGTACATACAGGAATAAGCCGTTTCCATATTCCTGAATTAAAGTGTAAAATTGCGGTTAAATAAATAAAATGATGGTTCGTCGAATCTTAACAGTATTATTCCTGTTTACGGTAATTTCCTGTTCCGGTGATAAGAGAACACAGGGCCAGGAAATAACCATTAAAGGAAAAATCAATAAAGTGGGTGTAGGCCCGGTTCTTTTACAGCACATTGACGGCTCCAGCCTTACAACGGTGGATACCCTTACCGTAAACAAGGACGGAACTTATTTTTCAACCTATAAACCCAAAGAGCCCGGGTATTACCGTTTGAATTTCTTCCAGACGCAATTTGTCACCTTGTTATTCGGCGATGCTGACATCACGGTTAATGTCGACGGATCTGACCCGAACGGATGGTATGAAGTAAAGGGATCCAAAACCATGGACCAGTTGGCAAACCTGGATAAGTCGGTACAGGCTTTCAATACTGAGGCTTCGGGGTTGGATGAACAATACCGGCAGGCTTATTCAAAAGGAAATAAGAGTAAAATGGACAGTCTTCAGGCAGAGTTTGCCCAAAAGCAAAAGGCATTGAACCTGGAGGTAAAACAAAAGATCCGTGCTATGGGAACTTCCATTGCCCTTATTCAGGCGGTTAATTATCTCGACATGGATAATGATTTCAATTTTATCGACAGCGTAGCAAAAGTTGTGGATAAGAACATTCCTGATTACAAGATCAAAAGGGAATTTATGGAGAAGATCAACCAGATAAGGGGACTGGCCGTTGGCGCTGTAGCCCCGGAAATTGCACTTCCTGATCCTGACGGAAATATCATTAAATTGTCCTCTTTACGGGGGAAATATGTACTGATTGATTTCTGGGCTGCCTGGTGCGGACCCTGCCGTCGTGAGATTCCTAATGTGGCTCGAATGTACCAGAAATACGGAGGAAAGAATTTCGAGATCCTGGGTGTATCGCTTGACAGGAATAAGGCAGATTGGGTGAAAGCCATTAAGGATGAAAACATGACCTGGAAACAAGTATCGGACCTGAAATATTTTAATTCTGAAGCCGCAAGGGAGTATAATATTAATGCCATCCCTGCTACTTACCTGATTGATAAGGATGGCAAGATCATCGATAAGAATCTCAGGGGACAGGCCCTTGACGATAAGCTTGCCCAGTTGTTCGGGTCCTGATCAACTGGCAGGAAACATCTTTTGCAACTGATCCCACAATTGCATTTTCAGGTTTTTATCGACATCAAGAACCTCAAGCGGATCTGATATCATGATCTCACTGTTTTGCAATACAGCGATCTCGTATTTATTGATACCCTCCTGAAATTTGAATAATTGGGGAATCGTGCCAGTAAAAAAGATGACTTTACAGTTTTCGAAATGGATGGTAGCCCTGGTCGACAGCCTGTTCCTGAGTTCATGAATATTCACGATCCTGACCTGAACAGGTTGTAATTTAACAGCCTCAAGTATCTTGTTCAGAAGCATTTTTTCTTTCAGCGGGAGGGTAGCTATGCCGGGATAATCGACAAAGACCACGATACCCCGGAAAGTAACGATCTCATTTCTTCTATGTGGCCGGATGAAATAAAGTTCATCGTAGAGAAAGTCAATAAATGCATAATTGTTGATTTCCATAACTTTCAGAGTTTCAGGATTGATTTCAGATCCGTTGCATCGCCCGGGTCCATCCTTCCCGAAAGGATCAGTCGCAGTTCCCTTCTCCGTAGCGCTCCCTGGTATAGGGCAAATTCTTCATCGGTTTCCGGGGTGATCTCGGGAATGACGGCAGGCTTAAGATGCTGGTCGATTGCAACGAAAGTCAGGAAGGCCGAGTTACTTTCAATCCTTGTATTTTTTGGAATATCTTCAGCCCAGACGCGGACATAAACTTCCATGGAAGTATTGAAAGCACGGGTAACCTGGGCCTGGAGAGTGACTACCTGTCCAAGATGAATGGGATTCCGGAATGAAATATTGTCAACGGAAGCAGTTACAACAGGACGGTTGGAATGTTTCTGAGCTGATATAGCGCCTACAATATCGATCCAGTGCATGAGCCTTCCTCCCATAAGCGTGTTCAGGGGATTTGTATCATTCGGAAAAAGCAGCTCCGTTTTGATCACCCTTGACTCCCTGGCAAATTTTATCTGTCTTTCCATGTTTATTTCTCTTTTTTCCAGCCATGTTCACCCAAAAGGGGAACGAAGCTAAAATAATCAAATGATTCCTTTTGGATCTTCTTTGGACCTTTTTTTACCAGCCTGATCATTCGCTGAACCTGGTTGTCGCCGACAGGAATGACAAGGATACCTCCGGTTTTCAACTGATCGACAAGCAGGTTGGGCACTGCCGGCGCACCGGCGGTAACAAGTATTTTATCGAATGGTGCAAAGGCAGGTAATCCCCGCGTTCCGTCACCCTGGAAGAAATAGGGTCTGTAACCCATTTTTGGGAGAAAATCTTTCGTATTCTCAAACAAGATCTTATTCAGTTCTATGGTATATACTTCAGCTTCGAGCTCGAGTAGCACGCAGGCCTGGTATCCGGATCCTGTTCCGATCTCCAAAACCCTGTCTCCCTTATGAACATCAAGTAATTGTGTCTGGAAGGCTACCGTATAAGGTTGTGAAATGGTTTGTCCCTCTCCGATCGGAAAGGCCTTGTCCTGGTAAGCATGTTCCAGGAAGGCCGGGTCAAAGAAATAATGCCTGGGCACTTTCCCGAGGGCATCCAGGATTCGGATATCAGTGATTCCTTTATTCCGGACCTGCTGGACCAACCTGCGCCTCAATCCGCGGTGCCTGTAATTGTCTTCCAGATTAAAAGAAGTTTTCATGTCTCTGGGAACCTGTCATAATTTAAAAAATCTTACTATAATTTGCATTGCTTCAATGCCCGGATGTTCATGCCCGCAAAGGTTGCAATCTCACCTTTTCCGGCAGGCGACTGTAAATCCGGTACACGATCCAGGCAAAAGCCACTCCAATGAAAGCTCCTGTCAGCACATCCCCGGGAAAATGAACACCGACGTATACGCGGCTATACGAAATAAGTGCGGCCCAGACAAAAAGATATGCTGTTTTAGGAAATTTTTTACGAAAGAGGAGAAACAGGAACATGGCCAGTCCGAACGAGTTGGCGGCGTGAGAAGAACAGAACCCGTATAGCCCGCCACAGGATACCACCATATGGTCCAATGCGCTGATTTCAGGATCGTGACAGGGACGCAGCCTGGCAAAGAACGGCTTCATAAAAGTGGAAGTGAACTGATCGCACATTACGATTACCACAACGATCATCAAAACCGCAATCAGGCCCTTTACTTTATACCTGTAGATAAGCCAAATAATGATCAGAAGATAAAAGGGGAACCAGGTAAATTTATTCGTGATCCAGTACATCAGGAAGTCAAGGACATGGTTATGCATGCCATTGATAATAAGAAAGAGGGATTTGTCGGCCTCAACGATCCAGTGAATCATCATAATTGTTTTATGTGCAAATTATATTTCCTTTTAACAAATTTACCTTCTTGAACAGGGGACCTTATTTAAAATGGATACCCAATAGCAAGATTCAAAACGGAAAGATAGCTCAGTGAATTGAGTTTTGTGAGACCCTTGATCCCATATTTTTCTTCAAGTGCCGGCAGGTTGGCAGAAAGCTGGTTGCCGATAAACCGGATCTCCTGGGGAAGGGCGGGATTATAAATTTTGAATCCCATGTCAAAACGGAGTATAAGGAAAGTAAAATCGAAACGAAGGCCGGCGCCGGCACCTATGGCGATCTCCCTGTAAAACCTGTTCAGGTCGAAATCTGCGCCCGGACGTTTGGAATCTTTTTCCAGCAGCCATACATTCCCGGCATCCACAAACAGGGCTCCTTGAAGAAACTTGATGATATGGGTCCTTAGTTCTGCGCTTGTCTGGAGAAGAAGCTCCCCGGGCTGTTCATATTTGTCGGTATAGGTTGAATCAGTTCCCATGGGAAAATAAGATCCCGGTCCGAGCCTGCGGGGTTTCCAGGCACGGATGCTGTTGCTTCCACCGGCGAAAAAGTATTTTTCATAGGGAAGAACATCATTGGCTGCATAGGATTTGGCGATTCCGAAATTGAACCGGAAAGCGAATTGCGATGATTTGGTCAGGTATTTCAGTTTCCTGTAGTCCGTGCTGAATTTTATGTATTTGTAAAGTTCAAGCCCTGAAGGATCGAGGTAGTTTACGTGGAAAAGATTCAAAACCGTACCGCCGGCTTCAAAATAGTTTTTCCAGAATGCCGCAGTCTTCGTCTGGGATTCACCGTACTGGTTATAATTATTGGTAATTGAAAAGTTTGTAGACATTACCAGTGAAGGCTTGAAGGTTCGCCAGAGGTTATTGCCTTCCTGCCGGAGAGTCTCCAGTTGCTGGTCGAATTGCGAGGATGTGGCGGATTTGATAAGGCTTATATCGGTAAGGCTGGCATTATAGAATTTCCTGTTTCCCTTCTGCCATGTATAAAATATCCGGGAATTAAGATTGCTTCTTTTATATTCGGGGCGGTTGGTATACGAATACCCGGCCGTGATGCTTGTTTTAGGATTATATTGTCCGAGGTTCGACTTGGCCTTGTTTGAGATGGGGAGAATGAATTGCGGAAAAGTCAGGTTGAACTGTCCGCCGGCTTCCGTACTGGAATAGATCTGGGTCGGGTTAGCCGCTGATGCAACACCTTCATATCCCACTCTTCCGGATATCTCAAGGTTTTCAAGCCCGCCGAATACATTTCTGTCTTTCAGGGAGACATCATAATACGGACCGGGAAAACCCTGGGTTACTTCCAGACCTACTTCGTTGGTTTCCTGGTACTTGGTCAACGGACTGGTAAAAATATTTGCGATGAAATGTCCGCCTGTAGTGTCATAATTAATATTGACAAACTTGAAATTGTCAAGGTTCAGAAGCTGGCGCTGGGTTTCAATAGTGTTGTTCCTGCTGTATAGATCGCCCGGGTAGATGAAAACACGGCGGTCCAGCATTCTTTTGGAATACAGGTTCTTAATATACCGGTAAGCGATGCCGTTATATTCTTCAGTGAACCGTTTATAATTTGCCTGGCTATTGCTTACATCTGTAGTGAAGATAACCGAATCGACCCGGAAAATCTTTTGTTGCCCCGGATATTCGGGTTTAAGAACAAGGAATTGCACAGCGACTTTATCATCTCCCAGGAGGGAAGTATCTACCCTGCATATGATCTCCTGTTTTGTGAAATTATAAAAACCGTTATCCTGGAAAAGCTGCTCGATCCTTTCCTGCTCGCTGACCAGCTTGTCCTGGTCATAAACATCGCCTTTGGTTATGGATGCATCATCGGTACTGGCTAGCAGGAGGGAATCCATGACCGGGTTCGATGTCACATAGGATATGGAGTCGAGTATATGGGGAGGACCCTCCTTGATATCATAGGTGATAAAACAAAGCTTGTCCTGTTTTAACACCCTTGCCTGGACACGGGATGAAAAATATCCTTTATTGAATAAATATACCTGCATCTGATGGCTGGTAGCTTCCACCTGTGAACTGTCATAGATCGCCAGGGGTTCGCCAAGTCTCATCAGGAAATTTCCGTTTTCAAGGGCATTATCGATTTTCTCCGTCCTTTTATTTCTCTGTCGTGTGAGCTTATTCACCTTTTTGGAATTCAGTGAATCACGGGCAATAAGATCAGCATAATAATGCTGTATGGAATCCCGCTTATGCTCGAGTTTTTTTGTATTATAGCTTTTAAGGCCCCATTGATAAAAATATATATATGGAGACATCTGGATCAGCGGGATCCTCTTGTTCTGGTGGATCTTGAAAAGATTCTGCAGATCTTCCGTTGATATTTCCTTGTTACCTTTTATCTTTTGCTGGTAAACCAGGTACTGATCCTTTTTAAGGTATCGCAGACCGTAACAACCGGACATAAGGGTGACAATGGAAACAATGCCCGTGATTCGGATTAAGAATTTCGATATATTAGAAGATGATCTCAAAACAGGATTTAAAATTTATAAGATCACTGCATTCAAAGAAATACAGGGATGCCACAGGATTTTTCCTCGTTGAAGGGGAAAAGAGCCTTATGGAGGTGTTGCAATCCGCCTGGGAGATTAATATGGTATTGGCTACCACAGATTTTCTTGAACGCTATTATAAGTCCAAAAATAAGAGGAAAACAAGGATAATTGAAGCGGACAAAGAATTATTAAAGAAAACCGGCAGCCTGACTTCAAATGATTCCGGGCTTGCCGTGGTACGTAAACCGGATCGGACCGAATTCGTCGAACGACGAGGGAAACTGTTCCTTGTTGCTGAAAATATACAAGACCCTGGAAACATGGGTACTCTGCTGAGGATAGCTGACTGGTATGGTGTTGAAGAACTTATACTTTCACCCGGTTCGGTCGAAGTATATAATCCGAAGGTTATCCAGGCAAGTATGGGCTCATTTCTCAGGGTCAGTGTATATTACCTTGATCTTGAAAGTTTATTTTCGGTTCGCAAAGTTCCTCTCATCGGGACGTTCCCTTCCGGGATGAATATTCATGTTTCAAGGCTCCCCGGGGAAGGATATATTTTGCTGGGCAATGAATCGCAGGGAATCAGTGCCGGGCTGAGCTCAATGGTTGACATAAGTTTATCGATACCTAAATTCGGGAATGCCGAATCCCTCAATGTGGCGGTTGCCGCTGCGGTGATCCTGGATAATTTCAAACGCAACAAGGGATGAGCTTCCGTGAATAAAATTAAGGATCAGTTTGATATTCACGGATCTCCCGGATCTTAATTAGATGTCGTAGGTTGAGCCTTCTATTGCGAGGTCTGTTTCAGGGAATATCGAACGGGCCTCATTCAACAGAACATCAAGTTCCCTGTAGCGTACCGAATAATGACCTATCAATAATTTTTTTACTTGTGCTTTTACGGCAATAGTAGCGGCCTGTGCCGCGGTGGAATGAAAAGTGTCGTGTGCCCTTTCGGTCATTTCAGCGCCAAATGTTGCTTCATGATACAGGAGATCGACCCCTTTTATGGATGAAATGATGGTTTCGGTGTAACGGGTATCCGAGCAGAATGCATAACTTTTCGGGGGATCCGAAGGAGCGGTAAGTTCGGCGTTTCTATATAGTAAATTTCCTTTTTCATCCAGGATGTCCTTGCCTTCTTTCAGCAGTGAATAGTCTTTCACCGGGAGGTCCCTGGGCGTTTTGTCGCGGAGAATCTTTCTCTTCTTTTCTTTTTCACGGATAAGGAACCCGGTACAGAAAATGCTGTGATCAAGTTGGAATTTTGAAATGGTAACTTCTTTATTATCTATAAGAACATCCTGTTCGGACGTGTCGGTAAAAAAATAATGAGTTTCAAAATTGAGATGGGTATCTGAATATTTTAACTGGATTTCTATGATTTCTTTCAAATGCGATGGGCAGTATATGTTCAGGGGCTTTGTACGGCCAAAAAGGTGCATGGTGGAAAGTAAACCCACAAGCCCGAAGAAGTGATCTCCATGAAGATGGCTTATCAGTATATAGTCTATTTTGCTGATTTTCACGCCGGACTTCATAAGCCGCATCTGGGTTCCCTCACCGCAATCGATAAGGAAATAGCTGTTCCCTGCCTGGAACAATTGTGAAGTCTGGTTTCTGTTAAAAGCGGGCGCAGCAGAATTCGCTCCCAGTATTTTAAGTCTGAAGATCAATTTTCCTGATCCTTTTCCCCCGTTTCGTTATCGTTTTCCGTATCGCTTTCCTGGATGGCATCGATAGCTTCCTCAACGGAGGCAGCAATATTAAGAACGGAATCCAGTTGGGATATCTTTATCAGTTTCATTACATGATCTGTCACGGCAGCCAGAATGAAAAAACCGGAACCGTTATTGAATACCCTGTTGCCGACAAGTATTGCACTCAGACCGGAGGAATCCGTATACCTGACTTCTGATAAATCGAGTATAACATTCTCAACACCTTCGGCATTAAGAGTAACAAGCTCCGATTTCAACATCGGGGCAAGAACAGAATCCAGTTTTTCTTCGTGAAGGCGTATGACACAGTATTTATCCTGTTTGTCGACGGAATATTTCATAAATCAATCAGGAATTCGGTTACTGAAGCAATTTAAGGATATTTTTATTAATTCTATCCAAATAGCCGTTATAATCGGATTTATTGAATTTTTCACCTGTAAAGCTCTCATAAAGTTCTATATAACGCTCTGTGATGGAGTTTACAATGGCATCGGTCATCTCAGGTATTTTCTGACCCTCTTTACCCTGGAACCCATTGGAAATTAACCATTGCCTTACAAATTCCTTTGAAAGTTGTTTCTGGGGCTCGCCTTTCTTCTGCCGCTGATCAAATCCATCCAGGTAGAAGTATCTTGAGGAATCAGGAGTATGGACTTCATCAATAAGGTATATTTCCCCTTTATAAATTCCGAATTCATATTTTGTATCGGCAAGTATGAGCTTATTTTTACGGGCCATCTCATTACCCCGCTCATAAAGTTTATAGGTATATTCTTCCAGCTTTTCGTATACGTCTTTTTCAATAAGACCTTTTTGAATGATTTCTTTTTTGGAAATATCCAGATCATGGCCCACATCAGCTTTGGTGGTAGGTGTGATGATGGGTTTCGGGAAGGGGTCGTTTTCTTTCAGTCCGTCTGGCATTGGTGCTCCGCTCATGTAACGTTTCCCGTCCTTGTATTCACGCCAGGCATGTCCTACAACGTATCCCCTTATAACCATTTCTACCGGAAAAGGCTTACACTTTTTGCCGACAGATACATTCGGGTCGGGGACAGCTTCAAGCCAGTTCGGTACAATGTCTTCCGTGGCTTTAAGGGATTTGGCTGCAATCTGATTAAGTATTTGTCCTTTATAAGGAATGGGTCGGGGCAAAATAACATCAAAGGCCGAGATCCTGTCGGTGGCGATCATTACAAGCCGGTCGCCGATGGTATAAACATCTCTGACTTTGCCATGGTAAACTCCGGTCTGGCCGGGAAAATTGAATCGGGTTTCTTTTATTCCTTTAATCATATGCTACTTTAAATGGTCGTTCTAATATCTTAAAAAATCCTTGATTAATGAAGCCGCAATTGTTTAATTAATTTATTGTTCTGGTATATTTCTTTTTTATCGGCTGTTCCATTCCTTAAATAATGGATCCATTCCCCTGTTTTTCTGTTCGCCGTGTAATTGCCGCTCCATTCAAGCTGACCGTTTTCATAGTAGGTGAGGTATTTACCGTGTTTGCGGTCCGATTTATAATCTATGGCAGATTCAGGATTTCCGGATGTATAAAAGGTTTTAACGGTACCGGTGATCAGATCATAAAGATAGGGTTCCTCTTTTACCAGCCTTCCTTTTCTGTCGAACAAGCTGGTCAGGCCGTTTTTCTTACCAACGGTATAATTTTCAATAAGACTGTCATTCCCGTTTTTATAAAAATATTTCCAGGTGCCCTCGTTTAAATTGTTCCGGATGTATTTTTCCGCTTTTGTAGATCCGTCCTGATACAATTCAAGTATATTCTGATCCCGTTCCTGGTTCCCGTATTTGATCTTTTTTTCAACCCAGCCGTTTTCATTATAAAATACGCTTTCTCCTACCAGGTACCCTCCCAGGAAATTATTCGTTGAATTAAGCTTGCCGTTTGTGTAGTAGGTCTTGGATTCTCCATCCATTTTTCCGTCTTTATAAAATCCTTCGATCTGGAGAATCCCGTTTTCGTAATATTTCATGAATTCCCCGTTATGATTTCCCGCCTGGTTCTGGAAAACGGTCTTGAGCTGACCATTGGGCCAGTAGGTCTTGAAGTATCCGTCAAGCAAACCGTTCTTGTACTGGGCCTCTGAAGCGATCACACTGTCTTCATAAAAAATCACATCCAGGCCGTTCTGCTTGCCGTCTGCATAGTTGATGATCTCATGGGGTATGCCCGAGTGATAATATTGAATTACCTTCCCATCGGGTTTGCCGTTTTTAAAGTAACTTTCCTTCTTTACTTTACCGTCATCAAAATACAACACCAGCTTATCGACAAGGGAATCGTTCCTGAAATATCCTGTCTGGATCAGTTTCCCTGATTCATCGAAAACGAGCACCTTTCCGTCTCTTTTATCGTTCTTATAATTCATCTCCCGTTTTCTTTTCCCTGATTCATAGTATTCTTCAAAAGACCCGTTTTTCATTCCATTTACAAACTGGCCCCTGACTGCAACATTGCCATTGGAATAATACTTGGTATAGGTACCTTGAAGAATTGTGCTATCTGTGCCGGCAAACTGGTACTGCTCAATAGCTCCGGCCGTATCGTGGACGGTAACCGTGTGAAGCTGCTGACAGAAACCAATATACGGCAGGCCGATTAGAAAAAGGTATAAAAATATATGTTTCATCCTGTTAATCGCTCGATTTATGATTTCTAACGACCGGAATCACCGCTTATTTTATTGAATCCCGTTTCCGGGCGGGATATCCGGAGAAATTTGGTATGAGAACTTTTGCACTATTATCATCCGGATATGCCTTTTCGGGTAGCTGAAATCATGATTTTCCGATATCCTGATCCGGTTTGGAATTATGGTGAAATTTACAAGTGTACCCGGAAAGAAATTATTATTCATTACCAGTCTGGTTTGTCGCTGTCGGGTTTTTTGGTGGACTTTCTTTTAAGCTGCTGCAGGTATTGTTCTTCCGTATTCCGCATGGCATCAAGGATCATCTGGGCTTTTTGCCTGCTGATCTTGTCCATCTTAAACTGATCATTATTTAATTCCTGGCCCTTCTGGTTTGTTTTATCTTTCTGTGCTTGGTTTTGCTTGTCGGCCTGCTGGGGGTTTTGATTTTGCTGTTTCTGTTTGTCCTTTTGCCCGTTTTGCTGTTGTCCCTGTTCTTTTTTCTGCTGGTTCCTGATCTTCTTTTTCAACAATTCATAATTGTATCTTGCCTCATCGTTATCGGGGTTTGCACGAAGTGAATTCACAAAATCATTTTCGGCTTCTGAGAAATTCCGGGCCTGGGCATTTAAAATTCCCAGTTGCTGCCAGGCTACAGACTGAAGAGGCTTCTGATCACTTTGTGTAAGCTGTTTATAATTGCTGATGGCCCGGGTAGTATCTCCCAGGTGAAAATTGCAATGTGAAAGTTTCATATGCAACTCGTCATCTTCCTGCCCTAGTGAATCCACAAGTGTCTGGTACTTTACCGCGGCATCCTTATAGTCTTTATTGAGGTAGTCCCGGGCAGCTTCTTTTTTCAGCCTGTTGATTTCAGCGATCTTGTTTATGTCACCATGGATTGTCATTAAGATCAGAATTACCGTGAAAAGTTTCATATTTTCAGGGTTTTAAATGAAATCATTACATCAAAGATAATCAGTATTAATGCGCCCAGAAGGAAGTAGTAGTATTTATTGGCACTTGCTTTCATCATTCGCGTGTCCCGGATCTCTCCTTCGATCTGGTTTATGCTGCTTATCAGCCGGTTTACATCATCCGATTTATCGCTGATCTCAAAATATTGTCCATCGGTTTTTATGGCCAGGGTCTTTAGTTCCTTGGCATCTAGCTGGGTGATTACTTCCCTGCCGTTCCTGTCGGTTTTATAAGCTCTTCCGACCCTGATCCTGCTACCTTTGGCTGTACCGACTCCCAGGGTGAATAGGCGGATATCGTTATCCCGGATCTCATTAACGATCTTGTCATTATTTTCACCAAAATCTTCCCCGTCGCTTATCAGAATTATAACTTTCGACTTATTCTGTACAGAGGAGTTCTGGTTTTCAGTGAGCTTTTTCAGGGCCAGTTCGAGGGGAGGGGTGAAATCGGTGCCTGCATCCGGAACCAGGTTGGTATTCAGTGTTTCTATGAACATCATCAGGGCACTCTGATCAAAGGTAAGAGGACATTGCACAAAAGCTTCCGAGGAAAAAATAATAATGCCAATCCTGTCCGAACTGAAGGATTGTACTATATTCTTCAGCTCAAATTTTACCCTTTCCAGCCGGGTAGGAGGGATATCAAAAGCATTCATGGATTCCGAAAGATCGACGCATATATATATGTCTTTTCCAACAGCTTTCACTTCCTTGGTTTCAACCCCGAAAGACGGGCCCAGCAAAGCGATGATCAAAAGAGAAAAATATATAAGACGGATGATAGACTTATTGAAAACCGGCATATAGCCCGTTTTCATTTTTTTTGCAACACGAATGGTTCTTGCTAAAAATGCCAGGTAAGCGCCTGCGAAAAGAAAGATTATTGTCCATTCAAAACCACCCAGGGAGCGGAACCATACCATCAGCAATTGGAATTTATTTTACAAATATAAGCCGCCTTTAATAAAAAAAGCCAAATACAGCTTGCTTTGGGAATATCTGGCCTATAACCGGGGGTTTTTTGTTTGAGCAAATTGTATATCTGATAAACGGCTTATTATATTTGCATTCCTGATGATTCAGCACATACCCGGAGAGGTGGGTGAGTGGCTGAAACCAACGGTTTGCTAAACCGTCGTACTGGGT
>JBJKSY010000594.1:0-3782 GCA_046703645.1 Cyclobacteriaceae bacterium | reverse complement strand
TTCTGAATGGAGGGATATAATTTCGGCATTGCATATTCTTTATCGGTCATCCATTCAATAAGCCGTTGATTACGTTCAACTTCATGAACCCCGTTGAAATCATGCGGGACCTTTATCGTAAAGAATCGTGATAAAGGATTTTTCCTGAACCCGACCGTAATTTCGGCATTGGACAGAATTGTGATCAGTCCCGAAGTAAAATAACGTTGCACATCAAGAATAAGGTCGTATTGTTTTTTACGGAGGGTCCGGATCAGCCGGAAAAGGTTTTTATACTTTCGAACCGACTTATCGAAAACAATCAATTCGTGGATAAAAGGATGCCCTTCCAGAATTTTTTCATTGCCTTTTCTTAAAAGGAAATCCAGTTCTGTATCCGGGAAATGCTGATGCAGCTTTTCAATCAGCGACGTAGCCAGTATAACATCACCCAGGAATGCTGTCTGAATAATAAGAATCCTCTGAAGGCTTTCACGGGCCATAATGGCCAAAAGTAGGAATTAATATATCCTAATAAAAACCTGCCGGCTAATCCGAAGCTACGGCAGAACCGTTGGTTCCCTGGGATGTCCCTTTATTTTGATTATTGTTATCGGATTTTATGGTTTCGCCGCCATTCAACCTTTTGGAAACAACTATGAAAGGTCCTGATACCACCTGTTCACCTTCCTTCAAACCGTCGATAATCTCAATATTGTCATAATCACTTATTCCGGTCTTAACCACCACCTTCTTGGCCGTTCCATTATCATCGAGAAATACGACTTCCTGATCATTTTGCGAGGAAAGTGAATCCGGGCTATTGCTGCTGGAATTCCCATTGGCTGGATTGGCAGGCTTCATACTGCGTGTAGTCACAGCAGAGAGGGGTACGGACAGGACATTATTTTTAATATCGGTGATAATATCCACGCTGGCGGTCATTCCGGGCCGGAAGGGATAACGGTTCTTCTTCAGAAGATCTTCATACGAACTTCTGAGAATCCTGACTTTCACCTTGAACTCAGTTACGGCTTCCGGAGTGGCTTTTGTATTTGCCGTATTTGATATTTCAGTAACGACACCCTTGAATTTCTGTCCGTCGTAGCTATAGGAATCGACATCGATGATTGCAGTATCTCCCATAGCCACACGGATAATATCATTTTCATTCACGTCGATCTGAACTTCCATTACATTAAGGTCTGCAATCCTGAGTATTTCCGTACCTGTCATCATGGAAGTTCCAACCACACGTTCCCCTTTTTCCACACTTAATTTTGAAACGATCCCGTTCACCGGGGCAAAAATACTGGTTTTCCTCAGTGTTTCTTCCGCATCAGTTACTGTTGCTTCGGTACTTTTTACCTGATATTGAGCTGCCACTATACTTTCCTTAGCCGATTTCATATCACTGGCGGCTACCTTAAAGTTGGCTTCGGCAAGCTGGTAATCCGCATCGGAGATAACTTTTTCATCTTTCAGTTCCTTGCTCCTTTCATAGGCATATTTTGTTCTTTCATATTGTGCTTCGGCGCTGGAATAGCTTGCATTTGCCTGGGCAAGGTTTGCCTTGACCTGGCTCAGGGTTGCCTCGGCCCTGTCGAGCGCCGATTTATAGTTATCGGAACGGATCTTGCATAAAAGCTGCCCGACTGTCACTGAATCTCCTTCTTTCACATCCAGCTCGACAATCTCGCCGGATACGTCAGGGCTTATTTTTACTTCCTTTTCGGGCTGAACTTCCCCGGATGCACTTACTTTTTCAATGATCTGTTTCCTGGTTACCTTAGCCAGTTCAACATCAATCGCCTTTTGTTTGCCGATCCAGCCGGCCTTTTTACCAACTACGGCGAAAATGATCAGCAATACGGCAGCGCCGATAAGGATTTTCAGCAACCGGTTTGATTTCTTCTTAGCCATTATTTTTCGAGGATAATAGGTTTTCCAATATAAAAATCGAGCACTTTCTGTGTAAAAATCAAATTATATTTTGCGCGAAGAAGCGCAGATTTTGCCTGGAACAAAGTATTACTGGCTACCTGGTAGTCAATATAACTCTTTGCACCCAGGTCATAACTCTTCTGAGTGGCCCTGAATGATTCCTCAAGATAAGCTACCTGTTTCTTGGAGGCTTCATAGGTTTGATCGGCGGCAACCGCGCTATTATATGCCAAGTCGATATTCTGACGCAATTGCAATCTTACCTGCTGGGCCTGCAAATCAGCCCGCTCCGATTGAATCTTTGCATGCTGATAATTTGCTCGGTATGCAAGTCCGTTGAATATCGGTATGGACAAGGTAAAACCAATTGACTTACTTATATTATTCTTGATCTGATCATGGAATGCGTAATCCATCACATTTGTAACAGGCACGTCTGTCAACACCGGAATTTTAGTAACGTTATCCAACGGGTTAATGAAATATCCTATTGGCTGTGTTTGTATGACCGGATTCCCGCCTGCATCCTTTTCAATGCCGTATAATTTAGCTGCGGAGGAAAAATTGGAATAGATATTTGCGTTAAAGGATAACGAGGGATCAAAATTACCCCTTGCAATTTTTATCCCGTATTTTGCCCCCTGTACATTAAGGTCCGCACTTTTTACCTGGGGCATATTTTTTTCGGCGATGTCGTAAACCTTACCCGGTGGCAACAGCTCCGGAACCAGGTCGGCATTGGCCAGGTCAGGAACCTCGACATCAAAGGCCTGATCGAAGGGGATCAGCAGCAATTGCTTCAACTGAAGTTTTGCAAGCCTCAGATCATTTTCAGCAGAAATTACCTGCACCTTATTGCTTTCCACCTGTGCAATAAGGTCCAGTTCATTGCTGTATGGCAGAGCCCCGGCTTTAACCTGCTTGGAGGTGTTATCCAGTTGTGTCTGGGTTGTATTCAACTGGACCTTGGCATTTTCAAGTAATTCCACATCAAGAATGACGCTCAGGAAATCATTGGTAACCGACAGCATGATGTCATTCTTGTCGGTTTCAAGGTCATAATTGCTTGCATCAAGGGCAGCCTTGTCCCGTTTAATAGTATTCAGTTTTTTAAATCCCCCGAAAAGAGTCAGGTTCGAAGTTCCCTGCATACCCACCGAGCTGTTCTGCTGGTTGGAAAACAGGTTGGTGGTCGGGTCTATGGACCGTCCCCAGTACCTGCTGAACCCTGCCCCGGCACCCAGGGTGGGAAGCAGATCTGCCTTGGACTGGGTCAGTGAAACCTGGTTATCATCAACAGCTAATTGTCCGCCCCGGATGGTAAGGTTGTTCTTTAATGCATAATCAATGCATCGCTGAAGCGTCCATACGGTATCGGGTTTATCCTGGGCTTTCAGTAAACCGGATGATAAAAATACCAAAAAAACGGCGAGGAGGCTGATAGTGAGTTTTTTCAACATGCTAAAATTTTTTTCCAGATTTTAACCTTATTACAAGATTACGAATCAAATAGCATGAAAAACATCAAAATATTATAAGTGGCAAAATGCTTACATGAAAGAGCATTATTGATAATTTTCTGCTTTTTACAGGCAAATCAGCCGATTTTCAGGAAAGAAAAAGCCGGGATTTCAAACTGAAACCTGGGCTTTGATATGGGGATAAGGATCGTAATTTTCGATGGTAAAATCTTCATACCTGAAGCCGAAGATATCCTTAACTGCAGGGTTTATCTTCATGGCCGGCAGTGGCCTGGGTTCCCTCGTCAGTTGAAGCTTTGCCTGATCAAGATGGTTCAGGTAGAGGTGGGCATCCCCGAAAGTATGAACGAAGTCACCTGGCTCGAGGTCACAAACCTG
>JBJKSY010000593.1:0-7705 GCA_046703645.1 Cyclobacteriaceae bacterium | reverse complement strand
TGTAACTCATGCCGTCAAAGCCAGGTATTTTTCTAAACGATTGTGCATCATTCCATGAATGAATTTCCGGGAGATTACGGATGATCCTGATTTCGGCCGGATACCAGGCATGGGATTTATGGTAATGATGATAATCTCCCCAAAAGTGAAAGTAAGGAAGGATAAAACCCTCAATTTCTCTGCGGTTGAGATATTTCATGCAGGTATCAGTAATTATTCCCAGATATTTTTCATGAATCACCTCGTCACTTTGCAAGTACAACAACCAGTCACCGGAACAGTGGGCTCTGGCAATATCCGTCTGGTGTGCATATTCTGTACCGGTCTGATATTTAGTAAGATCCCATATCGTATTGATAATTTTAATCTTGGGTGAGCCTATACTTTCGATTTCCTCCAGTGTATGGTCATCTGCCTGACAGTCCCCCAAGGCTATTATAAATTCATCCACAATATCAAGCACCGATAGTATGGATTGTTTTACAGGGTAATAAAGTTTTGTAGCATTTCTTACAAAGGAAAATCCACTTATTTTCATTCCGCAATTTTTATAGGTTCATCATTTTTCTGTATCAGGTATGCCGTCAGTGCCTGTATTTGAAATTTTTAAAATCTTTTCAAAAACAACCGGTGCCAGTATATCGGTACGAAAACAATCATTCACCTTTTTTTTAGCCTTTTCGCCCATATTCATAAATGAATAAGGTTGATCCATGAGGCGGATGATCAAATCAGCAGCCTTCCGAGGATCATAATCATCGAGTAAAAACCCGGAGTTTTCATCAATAAATTCCGACACTCCTCCCGAATTCCTGAAAGCCATAACAGGTTTGCCATACCACGAACTTTCTAGCATAACCAGGGGAAAAGGATCCTCCCTGGAGGCAAGAAAAAATATATCGAAAAGCGGATAATAAGTATAGGGAATCCTGGTTCCCCCGGTAAACCCGACAAAATCATATAACCGGTGCTTTTTAAGGTAATTATCCACTAAATCTTTTCTGCCATGTCCGAATTCCCCCACCCATAAAAATTTAACTCCCCGCCTTTCCGATTCATTAATTACGATGGAGGCCGTTTCAAGGAAGAGATCGAAGCCCTTCCTGTAATCTACGAACCCCACAGAGCCGACAACGAAATCATCTTTCTTTATCGTGATCCCAATGGGTGGCACCGGGGGGCTTTCAGTCACGGTATCAGGCGGGGAAATGAATTCATGAACGACAAAAATCATATCTTCAGGTACATGGTGATTTTTAGAGAGATTTTCCTTGACCTTGAATGAGGCTGCTATATAAAAATCCGAATTATTCATTACATATTTCATGTTTTCCTCCCCCAGGGAACGGATCACGCTTTCCAATTCATGCACATGTGTAATAACCGGGCATTTAAAATATCCTTTCACAAAATTCAACAATTCTCCATTAGCTGACGTGTTACTGTACACCAATCTTATTTTGCCCGGTAAGAAGTTCCTGATTTTCCTGAATGCATTTTGTTTTCCTTTCAGCTTGCGGATTGCTTTCCGGAGAAGGGATTCATATCCCGCAGGTCTTAAAATCAATGTCGGTGCCAGTTGCTCAAAATCATGATCCAACTCTCCCCCCTTGTTGATGAGAATCCAAGATGAAACATCCCTTTTATCCCTGATCCATTTTAGCAGATTCAACAATATGACCGGGGCGCCTGTCCTCGAGCTCTCATGGCAGATAAATAAAATAGAACAATTTTTTGAATCATTGGACATTTTAACCATTACCCTTTAAATTTCGTGACGATCGGGAGTACTCTCATCATTTATTCGCCGACACAATTATACAAGTTGAATCTTGGAAGATATCGGGATTATCATATTAAATTATAATTCCAGCGATCATACTGTCCGCTGTGTCAATTCCATTTTCCTGCACTCCAATTCTCCGTTAATTTATAAGATAGTCATTGTAGATAATAATTCACGACCTGAAGAATTTAAAAAACTGGATCAACTTAAGGGACTGGACAGGGTTTTTATATTTCGCAGCCCGATCAATACCGGCTTTGGGGCGGGCAATATGCTGGGCGTCAATTTCTGTTCGGCCATGTATTATTTCTTCCTCAATAATGACACCCTGTTACTTAACGACAACCTCGAAATCCTCCATGATTTTATGGAAAAACATCCGGAAGCGGGCATATCTTCCGGCCAGATGTATAATGCCGAAGGGAATCCGGGCATTAATTTTAATTACATCCCAGATCTTAAATTAAAACTTCTGGGGGCTGGGATATTACGGTATTTTTATCGCTCAGGGTATCCCCGGAAAGGCAGGTTATTCAACGAACCAGTACGTGTGCCTGTAGTCAACGGAAGTTCACTTTTCGTAAGGGCATCGGTTTTTGATAAGATCGGGGGGTTTGACCCGGTATTTTTTCTTTATTGTGAAGAGGAAGATCTGGCGATCAGGATAAAAAAGGAAGGATCATTCTGCTACCTGGTCCCGGAAGCCAGGTATACCCATTTACAAGGTCAAAGTTCTATCAGCAGCAGCGCAATCAATTATCCCTACCTGAAAGAGTTTTATATATCGCAGCACTATCTATACCGGAAACATTTCGGGGTTCTTGCTGCCTGGATCTGGCGTTTGACCCAGTTCATTCGCAGTCTTAGAAAATTTTACAGAAATAAGGAATATATTAAACTGGCCTTCCTTTTTCTATCCGGGCCCTCACTGAAAAAAAGTTTACGGTTTAAAGAAATAATCAGACCGGAAATTAAAGCTTAACTTTCCAGTTATAAGAAACGCCAGCGATAAAGCCGAAATTATGATATATCTGGCCGAAGTCGTAACCGAATCCCAGGTGGAATCCGAATTTTTCCAGGTTCTCATTTTTATAGTCCGCTTCCAATAAGGAATACCATTGGATTTTACTTCCTTTCCAATACCAGCTATAATTAGGGTCAACGGCAATGCCACCCCAGCTATATCTGCCGCCATATTCCTGCCAGTTCCCAAGGTTTTTGGTATAGGTGATCATCATCCGGTAGTTAAAATTCCGGGAAATGTATCCTTCGATTCCCATATGATGAATTGTTAACCTGTTATCTACCACATAATTTCCGGGGTCGGTATAGCCTGTCATTCTTTTTAATTCAGGTTTTGTGATAAACAGGGAGGTGCCGATGATCTTATCATAATAAATATCCCTGTATTGCGGCTGATTGTAATAGTCAACCCTTCCACCGAACAGGTAACCGTAGTTGGTCACGGCTTGCAGGAACGATCTCCATTCGATTTCGGTATTCAGGTTACTGACAGGATAACCCAGGGACGTATAATAATTTTTGAGCCATGCCCTGTCGGAAGCGCTCCAGGGTTCACGGATGGTCCCGTTCACTACAGGATCCGGAAGTCCCAGGCCTCCCTGCTGGGAAGTAAAATTATACTCATAGACAAAGCCTGAAATAATTCTTTTCTTGTCAGTTTTAATATTTATACCTGTAAAGAAATCCATGTTCCTGCTGAAATTATTTTCAAGGCCGGTCCGGTCGGTGATGGGTATCTGATAATAATAAGTAAAATGATAGTCCCTGATCCTTCCTGAAACGCCAAATTCGACTATCCCGAGGTGTTCTCCGTAAACGTTAATTTCGCCGGGGGCGCTGACATGCTTGGCGAAAAAGACATCCGCAAAATGAGCGGGAACCCTTTTACCGTTACTCTTAACCCCTCCATACATTGCGAAATGAATAATCCCGACAAAAGGATTGAGGGGAAGTTTATTGGACCTGATATATGCGAATTTTTCATGCAGGTATGGCCGGTTAAAATAGCTATGAGCCAAACGGTTATTATCCATGATCCCCTCATTGATTGCCCCTTTTACCTGCAAATATCCATGAGTAAATGGCACATCCACATAATCGTAGAAGCCCATACCTATTCTGGGAATCGGCAGGGCATTATTGCTAACGATAAAGGATCCGCTTGATAAAGTCTGGCTGTATTGTCCCAGGGTATAATCCTGACGGCCCATCATTAGCTTCAGTTTCCCATAATACACATTGGCATACCCCTGATAAATAAAGCTGGTATTGAGTTTCGGTTTAATAACAGCGTCAAATCCTGTTTCAATCTTCAGGTGCTTTCCAAAGTGCATGGGGAGTTCAAAGCCAGGCATGAGCAGAACATCATTAGTGCTATCACTGAATATTCCGTAGCGGTTGCTGACAATCCAGTGGGGTCCGAAACCCTGAGTGCCGGCGACCCCGAAAGATTTAAGATGAATTTTCATCGAGTCCAACTGTCCGTAAGCCAGGTTAACAGTTACTAAGAACAGAAAGGCAATGCTTATTCTTTTATACATCTTTCAAATTTATTGTTTCTTTCAATCCGGAAAAGAAATTTAATCACGGGAAACCGAATTATGAAAGCAAAAATAGTAATTTCAATTTCGAAAGAGACCTGACACACAGAATTATAAATATAAATAAGCAGATCCCCGAGAAGGTAATAATTAAATAATTATTCTTTAATTTGTTTTTCTTGTCAACGGAATTCCAGCCTGGAGGCATGAGAAACAAAAAACTAAAGAGTTTAATTTATATTTTAATGACAGATGCAGATAAAAATTCATGGATAAGCCAGCTCAGGTACTGATCGATCTTGGTAAATTAAAAAAGCTTTATTCCGGCCTCGGGCAATTTTCCTATTTTTTCGGGCAAAACCTGAAGAAAATAATTGACCCGGATTTTCGGTGGAATTTCCTTGTCCCCCGAAATTATGTTTGTCAGTTCGGCGAAGATTGCAATTACGAGAAATTGAGTTTTTTCCGACGTTATTTTCCTTCCATTTGCCGGCATTATGATATATGGCATTCCATACATCAGGATTCCGCATATTTTCCCGGGAGCCCAAAAACGAAATACATACTTACGATTCATGATCTTAATTTTCTAAGGGAGAAAAGTTTATTCAGGATAAGGAAAAGGCTGCATTCTTTACAGAAAAAAATTGACAGGGCTTCCTATATTACATTTATATCCAATTTCACTGCGTCAGAAGTAAAAAAGCACCTGGATCTCAAAGGCAAACCCAGTTTGATCATCCATAATGGAGTTCAGATCGACACGGAAATGCAAGTTGACAAACCGGATTACCTTCCGGAGGGTAAATTCCTTTTTTCACTGGGTATGATACTGGAGAAAAAAAATTTTCATGTATTGATAGAATTCATAAACCGGTTGCAGGCCTTCAACCTTGTGATCGCCGGTGATAAATCCTATGCCTACGGAAGAAAGATTGAACGAATCATAAAGGAAAAAAAACTTACCCGTAAGATCTTCATGCCGGGGATTATTTCAGAGGAAGATAAAATTTATCTCTTCAGAAATTGTGATGCCTTTCTTTTCCCTTCACTGAATGAAGGATTCGGCTTACCGGTCATCGAAGCCATGCGTTTTGGGAAACCCGTTTTCATTTCAACCTATTCCAGTCTTCCTGAAATCGGAGGAAATTATGCTTATTACTGGCATTCATTTGAACCTGAATCAATGGCCGGAGTATTCAAGGACAAGATGGAAGAATTTAATTCCAACCCTGGCAAAAACTCAGAATCACTCAAGAATTATTCATTGCGATATACCTGGGAGAAAAGTCTTCAGCAATACCTTTCAATTTATAAGGAACTGATGAAGGAAGCTATGTCGGGGGGGCAGCCGATGGATACTCCTTCGCATGGTGAACTTGCGCGGAAAAAATTGAAGGTATTACATCTCAGCTCCGAAAAGAAGTGGCGTGGAGGAGAACAACAGATTGCTTACCTCGTAGACGGTCTGAACAAAATGGGCATAGAGAACATGGTGGTATGCGAAAAAAATTCCAGGTTTGAAGACATATGCAAGGCTAATCACTGGACCTATTTCCCTTCCGGTTTTTCTTCTGCCTTAAATCTCCATACGGCATCCCTTGTGGCGGCACTTTGCAGAACTCATAAAATTGATATCCTCCATTTGCATACTTCAAAATCCCATACTGTCGGAGTTTTATCCACTTACTTCGGGCATACCGCAAGGCTCGTTCTTTCGCGAAGAGTGGACAACCCTGCCGGGAAAAATTTCCTTTCACGCTGGAAATATAACCATGAAAGGATCCTAAGGATCATTACGGTATCCGAAAAGATCCGTTCCGTAATGGCGCCAGTATTGAAAGAACCGGGAAAATGCATAACTGTTCATGACGGGGTTGACAGAAAAAGATTTGAGATCATCGAAGAAGGAAACAAACTCAGGAGCTTATTTTCCCTCACTGATGAATATCATCTGATCGGAAACACTTCAGCTCTTGCAGGACACAAGGATTATTACACTTTTATCGATACTTGTGAATATGTGACCCGGGCAGGGCTAAAGACCATATTTTTTATCATCGGTGAAGGACCTGAAGAAAAGAAGATCAGAAGTTATATTCAAATGAAAAACCTGGAATCCCATATTATAATGACCGGATTCAGGAATGATGTACCGCAACTTCTCAGGAGTCTTGATATATTTCTCATGACCTCCAAAACCGAAGGGCTGGGTTCCAGCATTCTAGATGCTTTTGCTTCCCGCGTGCCTGTTGTGGCGACCAAAGCAGGAGGAATTCCCGAATTAGTTCATGACGGTGAAACCGGGCTTCTGGCGGATCCCGGCGATTCTGAACGCCTTGGGCAATGTATTCTAAAATTAACTGCTAATCCTGAGATTAAAGTTCAATTAGTGGAAAATGCCTTTAATTATTTATCAGCTAACTTTACCAAGGAAATAATGGCTGAAAAAGTATTAGATATATATCAGAAAATTCTTCAATGAATCCAATCCAGGTATCCGTAATTGCAGCATTTTATAACAACATTCGTTTCCTGGATCTCATCCTGGCCGGTTTTACACGTCAAACCAATCTTAATTTTGAATTGATCATCGCCGATGACGGTTCAGGTGAAAATGTCCGGAGGAAAATTGATGTATTAAGGGAGAAGTATCCTTTCCCTGTACGACATGTATGGCATGAGAAATCCGGTTGGCAAAAAAACCGGATCATGAACAAAGCTGCCATGGAAGCCATGAGCGAATACCTAATCTTTATTGATGCTGATTGTATCCCCCACCGGCAATTTATCAAAGAACATATCCGAAATCGCGAGAAAAATTTTATAATGAGTGGAAGGAGACTCAATCTTTCAGCTGATATTACTCAAATGCTGACGCCGAAAATGGTAAGTGGCGGTTATCTGGAAAAGAATATATTCAAGTGGCTTTACCTGGGGTTAACCAAAGAAATGACACACGCAGAAAAGGGACTTTACCTTCCCTGGATTAAATTTTACCTAACGCGAAAAAACAAAGCCCTTCTAGGATGTAACTTTTCCATGTATAAGGAAGATTTTCTGAAACTAAATGGATTTGATGAACGATACCTGGCCCCTACCGTTGGCGAGGATACAGAGATAGAATGGCGGGCCGGAAAAGCTGGTATGAAAATAAGGAGTGTAAGGAATCTTGCGGTTCAATATCATTTATACCATAAGTTTCTCAGTCGTGAAAATGGTAACTTGGCTATATTTGAAGATACAAAGTCAAAGGGATATTTTCGCACTCCTTACGGAATCGTAAAAGAAAGAGAATAAGATTTGGCGTTTTTAATAAGAAGTAAATTAATTTTTCCGCTTACGGGATGAAAAC
>JBJKSY010000592.1:0-2055 GCA_046703645.1 Cyclobacteriaceae bacterium | reverse complement strand
CCGGTCAGTGTATTGGGGTCCATGGGAACTCCCGGCTCATAGAGATTCACGGTACCCGGTCCGACCTGGCTGAATTCCGAATAACGCAAGCCTGCCATGATCCGCAGGTATTTTGTTATATCGAACTCATAGCTGCCATAGAGTGCCCTTTCCCTTGCATACTGGTCGGCCTGTGTAAACGGACCCAGGTTGCTTGTTGGTCCGGTCACGAGGTTACCGGGGGTAAATACATACCAGCCCATGCTTCCGCCGAAATCAATACGGTTCGATTCATTAGGGACATAATAAAATTCAGCTTTAACATCCCTGTAATCGATCCCGGCTTTCCAGTCGTACTGGACGGATGGCATTTCATCGCTCACCCCGTAATTATACCTTGCCCATATCCCCGCCAGGTTCATGGCGAATTTTTTCCCAAAGAGCTGGTTCAGCACCAAAGAATGATTCCGGGTTTCCCATTCGAATACCGTATCGGAAGGCAACTTAAAATGGTCGAAGCTGGAATAATAGGAATAATTCAGCCGGGTGTTTTTAAAGATATGGTAATTGACCTTCACATTCCCGTCATAAAAGAATACTTTGCTGTTCTTTATTTCATAATTGTTTACAAGGCCGAGCAGGAAATCGCTATAGAGTATCCTTCCTCCGGTAATCAACGACAATTTATCTTTAATGACCGGGATCTCCAATGTCAGCCGGCTGTCGAACAAGCCGATCCCTCCTTCCCCTGTCACGCGGTTCACCTGCCCGCTTTTTGTTTTCACATCCAGTACGGAGGAAAGTCTTCCGCCGTACCTGGGCGGGATACCCGAACGGATCAGGGTCACCTGGTCGGCAATGTCCTGGTTGAAGGAAGAGAACAAACCGAAGACGTGCGAGGTATTGAACAAGGGCGCCTCATCCATGATCACAAGGTTCTGGTCGGCGCTTCCTCCCCTCACGTTGAACCCGCTGGCCGCCTCTCCTACAGTCGATACGCCCGGCAGCAGCAACAGGCTCTTCACTACATCCACCTCACCCATCAAGGCAGGCTGTAACTTCAGGGATCTTACATTCAGGATCGAAATGCCCATGGTCGATTCGTTAACATTATCCACTGCATGACCGCTGATCACCACCTCATTCAGCCGGTGAACTTCCTTAGGCATATAA
The DNA here is from genome assembly GCA_046703645.1 of Cyclobacteriaceae bacterium. Lineage (GTDB taxonomy): Bacteria > Bacteroidota > Bacteroidia > Cytophagales > Cyclobacteriaceae > DATDPY01. The sequence continues at coordinate 903 of JBJKSY010000592.1, read as the reverse complement.
AAGGTCTTACTTGTATTATCAGTCAAATCAACCTTTTCCTGCAGGTCGGCGTAACCGACCGACTTAATGATAAAAGTATAGTTCCCCTCATGCAAGGCTAGATGAAATGTCCCGTTTATCGAGGTGATAGTTCCCGTATCCAGTTCCTGGATAAAAACAGTAGCCCCGATCACCGGCGTTTCATCTTTTTCATCAATGACCTTCCCGGAAAGGTTGTATAGAATGTTCGGGTAATAATTCTCCGATAAATATCCTGATGATGCCGCCCTGATATCCTGGTAAAGCAGGACGTAAGTATCCTTGTAAACAGAAAATGCAATCGGCCTGCTTCTGAAAATATACCTGAGATCACGGTCCAGCCTTGATAAATACGGCGGTAGTACTGTTTTGTATGTATCCAGCCATTTCGGCTTATAAAATATCTTTACCTTATAATGCGATTCAATCGTTGAAATTGCCTGTGTCATGGGTATGCTGTCCGTCGCAGGGATTGTCTGTGCAAACCCATCCAATGAGCAAAAGAATATTGCAAGGAATAATAATACCGGAAAATGTTTCATTAATTTCATGGGTATTTTATTCTTATGACCTTATAGGCATGTATAATATTCCCATTTCGATCAAAGCCTATAACGTTGATTTTAATATCAGTCAGCAGATCATTCAGCCTGAAACGGATATTTCCCTTCCCGGATTCCACCGGCACTGAGGTGTTCCAGTAAACCACCGGTGAAAGATCGGGATATCCTTCCTGCAATTCCGGTGAATATTCCGATTCCTGTTCATGAAATCCCCTGAAACCGATCTTCATGCAATTCGGAATGCTGATCTTCTGGCTCGTATAAACCGCCATAATTCCCCCCAGGCCTGCGATGCCAAAAGGCCTCAAAGTCGGATGCTGGA
>JBJKSY010000591.1:0-6521 GCA_046703645.1 Cyclobacteriaceae bacterium | reverse complement strand
TTGATGTCCATCACAGGTGAATAGCTGGCCAAAGGCGGGAAGGAAACAAAGGGCCCGCCGAATGCATTCAGGAAGATCGGGTCATTATTGGGATCCGTCGCCGTAATAGTGGCTTTTAACAAGGTCCCTGCCTGTACACAGGTATCTTTTGGAATTTTCACTTCAGGCGGGTCATTCTGGCATTGCATCACAATGATCTGCATGTCGCGGGTCACATACCCTATCATCACCATCTTGCCCTCGGCGGGACTGTACCTCCATTCCTTTATCAGGAAGGCAATATTGTATTCTCCTTCCTGGTTAGGGCAATCCCATACGATATCTCCGGTCTTCTGATTCAACGTATATGTCGGAGGGCCGGTCTTGGCTTCATTCGTAGCCCCGGGTACCGTCAGGCTGTCATAAACATTGGGATACCGGTAATTGGCCACGGGAAGGTTAATGTCCTGCTTGCAGGTATCGAGCTCATAGGATATACTATCGCCATCTATATCATAGGCGCCGGGGTTATGGTAAAATGCCCGGCCCACGCAAGCCAGGTCGAGGGGAGGGTTTAATAATATTGGAGTATTATCACAGCCCAGGAACGGGTCAATGGTAATCATGGTCTCGACATAAAAAGGCGTGTTTACAGAATTGTCCATGTTGGCTATTCCCCCGTTGCGGTTCGATTCCCTGTAACGGATAATATAAGTTCCGGGTCCGGGGAAAGTATGCTCTGTGTAAAATACATTATAGCCTACCAGGTTCCCGAGGTCCTGGAAAACATCAGGGTTTCTTGCGTTAAATGAATATGGGGCAGATCCGTCACCGTAATCGATCTGGCCGCCACCCGGCCGGACAGTAGAACCCAGGTCGGTGTATAGCACCAATGTGATCTTATAGCGGTGTGAACTGCAGTCAATTAGCTGGGCCGTGATTTCTCCCGCCCGTAAATGAGTCGCCCACGACCTCCATGGTACGGCCATGCCGGCCAGCATAATTATTAAAATCCTGGAATAAAGCTTCATGGATGGATTCAAATGTAGGACATCCGTTATTTTAACGACCGTTTTACCGTGCCTAATATACTAACAAAAAAAATTAATGCTAAGTTAGTCTCAGGGGTGGTAATTTTCTTTGAATAGTGGTTAATTTGACATTTTATATTGCTCCCTAAAATATGATGTATTTGCGGGTCCGGATTATAATAATTTGATATCGGAATTAAACAGATTTTTTATGAGTTGGTTATATAAAACTTTCAGCAGCTCCATAGGACGGAAGGTATTGATGGCGCTGACTGGTATTTTCCTTATCCTTTTCCTGATCGTGCACCTGGCAGGCAACCTTCAGCTTTTCAGGGATGACGGAGGGAAGGCTTTCAATCTCTATTCTCATTTCATGACCAGTCAGCCGATTATAGAGATCATTGCCTACATACTTTATATCTGCATCCTGCTGCATGTATTCATGTCGGCATACATTACCTGGATGAACTATAAAGCCAGGCCCGTCGGCTATTCAGTAAACAATCAATCGGTAAACAGCACGTGGTCGTCGAGGAATATGGGGCTGCTGGGAACGGCCATACTGATTTTCCTGGCCATTCATTTACAAAATTTCTGGTACCAGGTGCACTGGGGAAAAGAAGCCCATGTTACTTATAATGGCGTGCAATATGTGGACCTGTATACCCAGGTATTATATGCCTTCCAGAATCCCTGGATCGTAGGACTTTATGTGCTGGGCATGATAGGACTTTCGTACCATCTGCTTCATGGTTTCCAGAGCTCGTTCCAGACACTGGGCCTTAATCACAAAAAGTATACACCGGCAATAAAAGTGATCGGTGTGCTTTTTGCCATCCTGGTCCCCGTATTGTTTGCGATGATGCCATTGTACTTTTTTTTCAGGTAAGATAAATCAATTGTTGTATGAAATTAGATTCTAAAATTCCGGAAGGGCCGTTAGCAGAAAAGTGGTCGAAACATAAATTCAATCTCAAGCTTGTAAACCCTTCCAACAAACGGAAATATGAAATCATAGTTGTGGGAACCGGTTTAGCCGGAGCCTCGGCAGCAGCCAGTTTCGGGGAGTTGGGTTATAATGTGAAAGCCTTTTGTTTCCAGGACAGTCCCAGGAGGGCTCATTCCATTGCAGCCCAGGGCGGCATCAATGCTGCAAAGAACTACCCGAACGATGGCGATTCAGTTTTCCGCCTTTTTTACGATACAGTAAAGGGAGGCGATTACCGCTCCCGTGAAGCCAATGTATACAGGCTTGCCGAGCTGAGTGTGAACATCATCGATCAATGCGTGGCACAAGGGGTTCCTTTTGCAAGGGAATACGGCGGACTGCTTGATAACAGATCGTTCGGAGGAGCCCAGGTATCGCGTACATTTTATGCCAGGGGGCAGACCGGCCAGCAGTTGCTGTTGGGAGCCTATGGCGCACTGAACCGTCAGATCGCAGCAGGAAAAGTAAAAATGTACCCCCGCACTGAAATGCTGGATGTGGTAATAGCCGATGGACGGGCCCGTGGAATTATTACGCGTAACCTGATCACGGGAAAAATTGAAAAACATGCCGCTCATGCCGTGGTTCTGGCGACCGGGGGATATGGCAACGTATATTTCCTGTCGACCAATGCCATGGGAAGCAACGCCACAGCAATATGGAGAGCTTACAAAAGGGGTGCATTTTTCGGGAATCCCTGTTTTACCCAGATCCATCCTACCTGCATCCCGGTTCACGGCGACCAGCAATCGAAGCTGACCCTGATGTCTGAATCGCTGATGAATGATGGAAGGGTATGGGTCCCGAAAACAGTGGAAATCGCCCAGAAGATCCGTAAAGGTGAATTGAAAGCGAACGACCTTCCGGAAAGCGATCGAGACTATTACCTGGAAAGGATTTACCCGTCTTTCGGGAACCTTGTTCCGCGGGATGTGGCCTCACGGAATGCAAAACATGTATGCGACGAAGGACGCGGAGTCGGTGAAACGGGCCTGGCAGTATTCCTCGATTTCAGGGATGCCATCCAGCGCGACGGGGAAGATGTGATCCGTTCAAAATACGGGAACCTTTTCCAGATGTATGAAAAGATCACCGCCGAGAATCCCTACAAGGTGCCGATGATGATCTATCCCGCCATCCATTATACCATGGGAGGCTTGTGGGTGGACTATAATCTCATGACAACCGTACCGGGATTGTATGCCGCCGGGGAAGCAAACTTTTCCGATCACGGGGCGAACAGGCTGGGTGCCAGCGCCCTGATGCAGGGCCTTGCCGATGGCTACTTCGTGCTGCCGTATACGATTGGTGATTTCCTTGCCCGGCTTGGATTTGAAAAAGTTACTACCGATCTCCCGGAATTCCAGAAAACGGAGGACGAGGTGAAAGAAAGGATTTCCCGGTTGCTTAATATAAAGGGTAATAAAACGGTTGATGAATTCCATAAGGCGCTGGGAAAGATCATGTGGGAAGATTGCGGAATGGCGCGTAATGAAGAAGGTCTTAAAAAAGCCAAAAAAGAGATTAGAGACCTTCGCGAAGAATACTGGAAGAACGTGAAAGTGATAGGCACAAACGAGGAACTGAACATGACCCTTGAAAAAGCGCTCCGGGTTGCCGATTTCCTGGAACTCGGCGAGCTGATGATCGACGATGCTTTGCACCGCAATGAATCCTGCGGCGGCCATTTCAGGGAGGAATTCCAGACCCCGGAAGGCGAAGCTAAACGGGATGATGAAAACTTCACTTATGTTGCTGCCTGGGAATACCAGGGGCAGGACAAGGAAGCCGTCCTCAATAAAGAGATCCTCGAATTTGAAAATGTTAAACTCACTCAAAGAAGCTATAAATAATGGAAAAGGAAAGAAGCTATAAGCTTAGGATCTGGCGGCTGAAAGATTCCCAATCAAAAGGAAAATTCATAACCTATGATATTTCAAATGTTTCCACTGGCAGCTCCTTCCTGGAAATGCTCGATATCCTGAATGAGGATTTGCTGAAAAAAGGTGAAGATCCCATACACTTCGACCATGACTGCCGGGAAGGAATTTGCGGGGCCTGTTCCTTATATATCAATGGCCGGGCGCATGGCCCGGAAAAGGAAACAACCGCCTGCCAGCTCCACATGCGGCATTTCAAAGACGGGATGACCATTACCGTAGAGCCCTGGAGGGCAAAGCCTTTTCCTGTTGTGAAGGACCTGGTGGTTGACAGAAGCGCATTCGACAGGATCCTCCAGGCGGGTGGATTTATTTCGGTGAATACGGGGGGCGCTCCCGATGCCAATGAAATCCCGATAGCGAAACATCTGGCTGAAAAAGCCTTTGATGCTGCTGCCTGCATCGGTTGCGGGGCATGCGTGGCAGCCTGCAAAAATGCCTCGGCCATGCTTTTTGTCGGCGCAAAGGTGACCCAGCTTTCACTCCTGCCCCAGGGAAAGGTGGAATCGAAGGAAAGAGCCGCTAAATTGATCGCCCAGATGGATGCCGAGGGATTCGGATCCTGCACCAATACCGGGGCCTGCTCGGCGGAATGCCCGAAAGGCATAGAACTTTCCGTGATCGCCACTCTTAACAGGGAATACCTCAGCGCCAAATTCAAGACGGAAGAAGCCTGATATGATATTTCGCAAAATAATTTAACCCATTATCCCCGGAAAACTGTTATCCTGTCCGGGGATTTTTTTTGAGACTCCATTTTCCAATGGATTTATGGATTCAATTATGCCCTTCTTCAGGGCTCATATTGCTTATAATTCTGAAGCTGTCAAATATTTGTTGGTGAGTATGAGATCTCAATTGATGGATAGTAACGATCAATAGAGGGGTGAGAAGGAGAATTGATTTATTAAGATTAAGTAAAATTTATATTGGGTCAATTTGAACAGAATATCATATTTATACATTTTAAAACCCAGTGTTTTTAATTCAAATATTCTATAAAATGAATGCTTAAAATAAACATTGAGAAGGAATTGCAATTGAAGGTAATATTCATGAAACTTTATATTAAAGTTTGATCTGACAGAGAATAATTTCCTTCACTTTTTTTCGTGGAATATGAATAAGGGCACCTTAATTATTTTTTTCTTATTCATTAATTCAATTTACCATGACGTTTCAGCTAAAAATAAAGGATCTGATCACATTTTTATCGATTCACCGGATACATCGGAAGCGCCGGGATCTTCTCATATTATTCACAAAAAAATTTCATTTAACCCTGCCATTGAATTGAGGGTTGGAAGAGTATTTATGAATTATCATAAAAATACATATAACGGTTTCACAATATCTTTTAATAAAGAATTTGTTAATGGGTATTCTGCCAACCTTGGCTTAATCGGCTTAATTCATTTTAAAGATGATTTTTCTTTAAAAACAGGAATTACTTTAGAGTTTCAAGAATTTTTTCATAAGGATTTTGATAATTCAACAACTTTAATCAGGGAAGATTTTGATGAATATTATTATACAACCTTACCACTAATATTATCGATAAATATACCCGGGAAGAAGACAATCTATTCGCCCGAAATAGGGTTAGTTACCGACTTCATTTTATCTTCTGTTTACAAAGTCAAGGAACTCCCCAATTCGGGAAAAGCATCAATTTTTATCAAGTCTGATAATACAAAATATGAAATGAATTATATGTCCTTGGATTTAGGCTTTAATTTTAAATATAAGAATAAAAGAATCAGCTATAAATTAAATTGCCTAATCGATTTAAGTAAAATTTATTTGCTTTTTGAAAATGACCCTATATATAAAAATGTTTATGGTTATCAACCTCATGATTATTATAAAAAACATGGCATATTTTTTTCAATAAATTATAACTTTTAAAGCTGTCCTGTTTTTCCAAATCCGGTGAATGATATTCTTCCCATCGAATCCAATTCAAATAATGATTCACCCTAAGCCAATACCGGTGCAGATAATGAAATCATAAATCATTTGATACCATATTGATTAATTCAATACAGGAATAGTAATGTCCTTTCGTTATCGATGAAAAGAGAAAGGCCGTAAAAATTCTGACGCCCTCCTGAATTACCCGATTCACATATTATTGCCCGCATAAAAAATTTCATGTGGCAGATTATGTTTTATATAATCTTACATGGTCCGATATGATTTTGCCCGGACAATAAAGGCCAAAATGAAGCAAAATCGATTGACCGGCTGATTACGAGCCGTTAAAAATGTAATTCATACCTGAAATCTTACAGTTGACAGTATATGCACCAGATTAAATTTTTATTCTCTCGATTCCCACCTATTTTGGCCTGCTTAATTAATTACCAAGATGAACATACAGGCAATCACTTTTCTGGACAACCCTTCTTTCATCATGAAGGAAAGGATCACAAGATTTATCCTTGATAATTCCTGTGAACATGACCTCAGTTACGAATACGTATGGAGGTCAGTGGAATACGCGCTCAGCCTGTCAAAGAATCAGGGGGGATTTATTCTTTTGGCAAGGGAAGACGGTGACATCACCGGTGCTTTGGTCAT
>JBJKSY010000590.1:0-1881 GCA_046703645.1 Cyclobacteriaceae bacterium | reverse complement strand
AGTTTCATAATGCGTTCATTTAATTTTCAGGGTTGATCAATGATTTTATTCCCAATCCCCAGAGGCACAGGCCGGAGTGATGGATCGAAGGTGAAGGTGGCTTGTGCCTTTCTTTTTTAATTTCTTTATGATCATAAATATTTTTATTCACGAAAGGCATCAATGTTCTTATAAATCAGCAGGTGGATAATTTCAATCTGGATATTCCGGCTGGGTTAACAATTAAATTTTAAAATATATAATTTAGGCATTTGGACAATTTGTCCCTATTGAATTTATAATTAGCTTGCCTCGTTTTTAAGATAATGAATCATGGAAAAAGGCAAACTTCTTTTCGTTATGCTGATTTTTTATGCGGGCGTAACTGCAGTCCAGGCCCAGCAACAATCTTTTGAGATCCATCTATGGAAAAATGGCGCTCCCGGGTTCGAGAAGTATAAAAATGAACCCGAGCAGGCAAAAGACTATTGGGTAAAGCATATATACAATCCTTCAATAACGGTTTTTCTCCCCGATTCATCAAAGGCTACGGGCACGGGTGTATTGGTTTGTCCGGGTGGTGGTCATGCCTTGCTGGTTTACAATGCCGAGGGGAGGGATTGTGCAAAGTTTTTGAACAGCATCGGTGTAACGGCTTTTGTATTAAAATACAGGCTGTTCAGAGAAGAAGGTTCTCCATTCACAATTAACAATACCAAACAGGATGCCTACCGGGCTATGCGCTTGATACGGGCGAATGCTTCAAAATGGGGTATCGATCCTGACCGGTTAGGAGTGATGGGATTTTCTGCGGGCGGTGAAGTGGCGGCAATGATCGCTTATACAGACGGAAATGGAGATCCTTCTGCCCCTGATCCGGTAGACAGGCTGAATGGCAAACCCGATTTTCAGATCCTTATTTACCCCGGCCCGCTGGGCATTCCCGATTCCCTTCCAAAGGATGCTCCCCCTGCCTTTATGGTTGCTGCTATCGGGGATCCTTGCTGCTCTGCGCCTATAATTCAGCTTATCAAAGAATATCATGATGAACACTTATCCGCAGAGGCCCATATTTATGCCCAGGGAACTCACGCTTTCAACATGGGGCAGCGGTCGGAATATAAAACACTTAAAACCTGGCCTGACCGTCTCGCAGACTGGATGCTGGACGCTCATTTATTACAGAGGTAAATCCATTAAGTTGACCGGTGAGAAAGGTTGATGAATAATGTGATAAGTGACGGGGGACAAGTGACATTGTGACGGGGGACCGGAGACCGATTACCTATATGCGACATCGGCCATCCTTACCAACTGCCGGCAGAATTCACACAAAATGCCAAATTTTTTGCTGTCTACCTATAAATGCAAATTTCTGCTATTTGTATGCAACTAATGGAAACCAAATAGCGTCATATATTATTGGTCTATTTTTTTAACAATAACCCACAAATAACCATGAAAACTCTATTGTCAGTTGCAGTTTTATTCGTACTGTATATCCCTTTCGGGAGGTGCCAGGATTTTGACTATTCATTTTCCGAAACTTACCAGGTTTATTCCCCGGCCTATCTTAAAATTGGTACCTCCGATGGAAATGTTGCTGTCAGGCCGGGTACCGGTAACGAAATAAAAGTATACTACATCGCACGCAGGAACGGAAAGCTGCTGAAAATAGACCGGCAGGAACTTGAAAAGGAAGTTACTGTGCAGGTAAATCATACGGGAAACAGCCTGGAAATTACGGTTACCCACGATTGGAAAAATTCCTTCTGGATTAACAATCAGGTCGAGGTCGGCTTTAATATACTGGTACCTGTGGCTACAGCCTGTACATTGCATACCTCCGACGGAAACATTTCCCTGGAAGGACTCACTTCCGAACAGGAATGCAAGACCAGT
>JBJKSY010000589.1:0-2824 GCA_046703645.1 Cyclobacteriaceae bacterium | reverse complement strand
TTTTAAAAAATAATGATTAAAATTATGTTTTTCTTACTAAAATTTTGTTTCATTTATATGTATTAAAAACCCGATAATACAGTGATATGATAGCTGAGGAACTGATTAATGAAATGATCCCGGCCCTTACCCCGAAGGACAATGCGGAAAAAGCTATTTTCTGGATGGAAGAATTGCGCACAAAATTCCTGCCGGTTATCGATCATTTACAGTTCCGCGGTTTCATCTCAGAAGAGGCCATTTTTGAAAATAATGATATCGGGAAGGAAGTTTCGTCAATCCGCCTGGTTGGAGAAAATTCCTATCTCAGCCGTACCCGTCATTTCTTTGAAGTTATTAAACTCCTCCGCGAAAATAATATAGATATGGCTGCGGTAGTCGATGATGCCGGAAACTACATGGGGGTTATTACTGTTGATGATATCATAAAAGCATTCTCGCAACTTACGGCCATCCAAAAGGGGGCATTCTGGTAATTTCAATCCGTCAGATCGATTATACCCTTGCGGAAATTGTTAGGCTGGTTGAGGAAAATGACGCCAAAGTGCTAAGCACTTTTCTTAAAAATGACCCTGAAAATGATGCGAATATCCTGGTTACCCTGAAAATCAATACCCTTGACCTGACCAGGATAGTGGCCACCCTGGAACGTTTCGGGTATAATATTGTCGCCAGGTTCCAGGAAACATCAGACACAATACCGGATCTTGACAGGCTCGACCTGCTCATGAAATATATAAATATTTAGAATTCTTACCTTTTTTATCATAAAGCCCGACTACCCGGATGAAAATTTGCATCCATGGCCGTTATATGAATGAGGAAACCTTAACCTTGCTTAAGGCCATTTTACAACATGATCAGGATTACCAGTTTGAGTTTGCTTTTACAGAAGCTTTTTACAAAATCATAGGATCATACGGTGATCTCGCAAAAGGATTCAAAGCAATCGGTTCGAAACAGGACTTGTCTGAATTCGATATTTTGCTCAGCCTTGGCGGAGATGGGACTCTGCTGGATTCGGTTTCCCTTACCGGGGAAATGCAACATCCTATTTTGGGCATAAACACGGGCAGGTTGGGATTTCTGACTTCCACCACAGACAAAAATGTCGATAATATCCTTTCACGGCTTCACAACAAGGAATATACGGTGGAAGAAAGATCCCTCATCCGGCTGACAACCCCGGATAATCCTTTTGGACAAATGAATTTTGCATTGAATGAATTCGCTATCATGAAATCGGATTCTTCATCCATGATCACCATTCATACCTATATCGATAATCATTACCTGAACTCCTATTGGGCGGATGGATTGGTTGTAGCCACCCCGACCGGATCAACCGGATATTCGTTAAGCTGCGGAGGTCCGGTGGTAGTACCCCGGTCCAACAACTTCATTATTACTCCTGTGAGCGTACATAACCTCAGTGTAAGGCCGATTGTCATTTCCGATGAAAGCAAAATTCACTTCGAAGTTGAAAGCCGGAGCGGGCAATTCCTGGTATCCCTGGATTCACGTTCATCTAATTTCAATGAAAAACAACTGCTGTCTGTAACCAAGGAATCTTTTAAAGGCAGGCTTATCAAATTCAATGATTATAATTACTTCGACACGCTGCGACAGAAGCTTAACTGGGGGCTCGATGTAAGAAACTAGGATTTTTAATAAATTTCTTTGGAATGTTTATATTTGTGCACGTTTTAACTTTCGCCGAATAATGAGGTCCGGGTTTAAAAAATTCAGTTGGTTATTAATCCTTGTTTTTTTATCATTATCCATTGATAATCAATCATTTGCGCAATTCAGGCCGAAAAAAGGAAGGAATTTACGGATATCGAGGTATAAAGGCAGCATCAAGTCTTTTGCCAATAAAAGATATTTCACTGTAGGGGCATCCATCAATTCCTTTAATTATTTCGGTGACCTGGCTCCCCGTTCAGGCTGGGCAAGCACAGATATTTCATTCACAAAACCCGGCTTCGGAATTTTCACCGATTATAAGTTCGCCCCGAGAATTACCTTTTTTTCCGGTCTTACTTACGGTGAACTTAAAGGGAGCGACTTTAAATCAGCAAACCCTTCCGATCCCAATGCGGTATACCGCTATATCAGGAACCTGTCATTCCGAAACCGGATCCTCGAATTGTCCCTGGGCGGGAAAATTGACCTTTTCACCAACCGGGGCACCTATCTCAGCAGGCCCATGTTAAATCCCTATTTTTTTGCAGGAGTCGCCGTATTTCATCATAATCCCCAGGCAATTGCACCGGCGGTTGATCAACTGGGAGATCCCATACCCCAGGCCGGTAAATGGGTAGACCTGCAACCATTAGGCACAGAGGGGCAATATAGCGGTAAATATAACGTTAAGCCCTATAAAAGAATCCAGATATCCGTTCCTGTCGGCATAGGGATTAAATACAAGCTCACAAGTATGCTCGATGTTTCCATGGAAGTAGGGTATCGCATATTATTTTTTGATTATATTGACGATGTCAGTGGAAATTATGTCGATCTTGGTGCCCTCAGCAGTCCTCTTGCGAAAGCAATGTCTGACCGTTCGCAGGAGTTATATGATGCTATCACCGGGAAAAAGAGAGATTTTGAAGGAACCATTTTATCGCATGCTTCTTATTACACGTACGTGTCAAAATATGATGGTAAAACCTATACCGTATTTGCCGGGTATGGCAGTGAATATCCCACGAATAACAGGGGTGGAAGCAAGCAAAATGACACTTACATTATTACAAGCATCCGAATAAGCTATGTCATTGGCGGCACATTCAGGAATGCAAAATTCAGGTAATCCGATTCA
>JBJKSY010000588.1:0-2745 GCA_046703645.1 Cyclobacteriaceae bacterium | reverse complement strand
CCTGTTTGGCTTGTAAATATGGCAGAAATCATTGAAAAGCAAATGGAATCAGCCGATTTTCTGGTTTTAATTGATGAAGGGCTGTTCCTGAAGAACTATATTATAATGATTCCAGAAATCCGGATCTGATTTAATGGGATATTTATTCAGAGGCACCGAATTATCAATGATCTCACTCTGCTTTAAAGGAGTGAAATCCGGATAATGAATATCATTGACAAAAAATTCCCGGTACTGGTAGAGCTCGGCAATTTCATCCCCCGTAAATATTTTGAAATAATTTACAAACGAGAGGTAGTTGAGGAACATCTTCCCGTTATAATCCTTATATTCAACATTCAACTGGTAGATTTTCTTCTTTTCCCTGAACAAGGATATATAATAATTAAAACTGAATTTAAGGATGGCATAATCCTCTTCACGTATATATATTTCACCGAAAGCCTGGACGTAATTGTACCTGAATTGATCGGAGGGCTCAAATTTGATCACGTATATTTCTTTCCCGTTGACCTCCGTTTTATAGGAAAGATCAAATTTAAGGTTCTTGTTAAAAAACTGGTCGAAGGAGCCGATCATCGGTATGTCATTATTATAGTTTCGGATCGGGTTATTAGCCTTCATGTTGGTGAATTCATTGCCATTTACAAAAGGTGAAAAACCTTCGAGTATCCTTTTTACTGTATCATCCTTGGCCTTCGAGCAATACTTATTGAAATTTTCATCATAGTCTGGGCTCAGCCTGATCTGGTTGATCTTAACTTTAGATCTACTTTCGGGTTTATTAAAACCCGGATCCTGAACTGTAACGGCAGCCTCAAGCAAGCTGACATAGTCGTTATTCTTTTTCAAATAATCCCTGTAATAGCCATCCAGTTCAAACGGTTTAACCGGGTAATTCTTTTTTATTCTTTCAATGGCTTTTTCGAGTATCCTGGTCGCCGTCACTTTTTCTCCCGAAACAACAATTTCGTTCAACACAGTTGTCTGAGGAGACAGTTCGATATCGAGATTACTTATCTTCCGCAAATCCCTGACGGCCCCCTTGAATGTGCCGTATCCTATAGAAGAAACACAAAGGCTGTCATCTGCGAGATATGGGGCCAGTATCAGCCGGAATTCGCCTTTTTCATTGGTAACGGTACCGATTGCTTTTCCATATATTCCCACAGTAGCATAAGGCATTGCTTCCCCGCTTTCCTTGTCCCTTACGATACCTTTCAAGACTATATCCTGCTGAGCCAGAAGTGTGAATGAAATAAAAAACCCGCCTAAGAATGCCAATACAAACCTCTTCATATCTTACAAAATTACTTTAAATCAGGCCTTCAGGGAAATTTCCCGGAAGGCAGTATGGATTATTATACGTAATGAGATTGAATGTTGGATAATTATTGAGTTATTTTCCCGTATGATCTTTCAAACGCCGGAAACCGCACTAAAAGAAATCTGGGGCTATGATGCATTCAGGCCACTGCAGCGGGAAATTGTGGATTCCGTGCTTGACCGAAAAGATACCCTGGCGATTCTTCCGACCGGTGGCGGGAAGTCAATCTGCTACCAGGTACCTGCACTTTGCCTTGAGGGAATAACGCTGGTGATATCCCCGCTGATCGCATTGATGAAGGACCAGGTCGACCAGCTCCGTAACAGGGAAGTTCCGTCCTATGCCATTCACTCGGGCTTGACCCAGCGGGAAATTGATATCATCCTCGATAATTGTGTGACAGGCCACGCCAGGCTGCTTTATGTATCGCCTGAAAGGTTGAAGACCGAATTATTCCTGGAAAGGGCCAAGCGTATGCAGATCAATCTTCTTGCCGTGGATGAAGCCCATTGTATATCTCAATGGGGTTATGATTTCCGGCCGCCCTATCTCGAGATAGGTAAATTCAGGAGTTACTTCCCTGATATACCCATGCTTGCACTTACGGCTTCGGCCACACCCCGGGTAAGAGAAGATATTATTTCATACCTGGAATTCAGGAAAGATCACAGGATCTTCATTAAAAGCTTTCATCGTCCCAACCTTGCCTATGTTACCAGGAAAACTGAGGATAAGGAAGTTGAGCTGGTCCGGCTCTTTAAAAAAGTAAGAGGCTCGGCCGTGGTATATACCAGGAGCAGGAAAAGGACGAAATCCGTTGCCACAATGCTGAGCCGGAACGATCTATCTGCCGATTATTATCATGCAGGACTTACAGGGGAAGAAAGGATAAAAAAACAGGACCGGTGGATGAAGAATATCACCAGGATCATGGTGGCCACGAATGCTTTCGGCATGGGCATCGACAAACCCGATGTCAGGATGGTGATACACCTCGATCTGCCGGATAATATAGAATCCTATTACCAGGAAGCAGGAAGGGCAGGCAGGGATGAAAAAAAAGCCATAGCCGTGATCCTATATCAGGAAAAAGACAAGGCCGATCTGCGTGACAAGACCCTGCAGGCCCTGGTTGATCCCCCATTGCTCAGGAAAGTTTACCAGTCGCTGGCAAATTATTATAAACTGGCGGTGGGAAGCAGCGCGTTCACCAGCTACGATTTCGACCTTGAAGATTTCTGCGGCATTTACAAGCTCGACAAGCTGCAGGCTTATAATTCCCTGAAGAAACTGGAAGAGCTCGGATTTATTCAACTGAATGAAGGTTTCTTCCACCCTTCCCAGGTCTTGCTAAACGGCAGCTATGAAGAGATCTACAAATTCCAGGTTGAAAATGCCCGTTATGAGCCGGTGATCAG
>JBJKSY010000587.1:0-16476 GCA_046703645.1 Cyclobacteriaceae bacterium | reverse complement strand
TTCCGGGTATTCATAAGTCTCCCTTTTGCTGAAGGTATGCAGAAATGCCAGCCAGATGCTTCTTAAATTACTGAACATGGGTCATTCATTTAAATTACAACACATTCCATCGTTTCCATTATTTCATAAGAACAATTGCTCCTGTCACTAGCAGGTTAAGCAGGGAAAGGGGCAATAGCAATTTCCAGCCAAAGCTCATCAGTTGATCATACCTTGGCCTGGGCAAAGCAGCACGTAACAATATGATAAAACAAATAAATACAAATGTCTTGATAAAGAACCATACCACCGGTGGCAGGAAGGCAGGTCCCAGCCAGCCGCCGAAGAACAGCGTGGTGATCAATGCCGATATCAGGGTGATCCCAAGGTATTCTCCTACGAAGAACATCCCGAATTTCATTCCTGAATATTCCGTATGGAAGCCGGCGATCAGTTCTCCTTCGGATTCGGGAATATCAAAGGGTATCCTGTGACTTTCGGCGAGGCCCGCCAGCATGAAAATGACAAAGCCAAGGAATTGGGGAACTACGAACCAAACTTTCCTTTGCGCTTCGACGATATCCACCATGGAAAAAGAACCTGTAAGCATAACTACCCCCATCAGTGACAGGCCCATGAAAACTTCATAGCTCAGCATCTGTGCGGCCCCGCGCATGGAACCCAGGAGAGAATATTTATTATTGGATGCCCAGCCACCGAGCACGATGCTGTATGCACCCAGGGATGACATTCCGAAAAAGAAAAGAAGCCCGATATTAAGATCGGAGACAAATATTTTCGGCGTAAAAGGAATGATGGCAAAGCTCAGCAGAATGGATGCCATGATAATTCCCGGAGCCATGATAAAAATGGGCCTGTCGGCAAACCGCGGCACCCAGTCTTCCTTGAAAAAGATCTTGATGACATCGGCTACAACCTGCAGTAATCCGAATGGCCCCACCCTGTTGGGTCCTAACCTGTCCTGCCAGAGAGCCAGCAGTCTCCTTTCCACAAAGATCAGACCGGCAGCAATGGTAAGCATTACGATCAGGATTCCGGCAATAATCAGAACATATGTTAACGTTTCGCTCATAATCACATTTTATTTACCCGCAATTTGAACATTGATCACCGGGGTCATTCCTTTTAATCCTGCCGGGATACCTGCCAGGCCGTCGGCCAGCTCATCTTTTATGATAACATTCAATTTGAATGGTGATTCATTGATGGTGACATCCACCGAAGAACCCGGCTGAAGGTTTAATTTAGCAGCATCCCCGGAATTGACTGCAAGATACGGTGCCGGAACTCGTTGTGCTATGGCCGGTGCCTGGGCACTGAACGGTTCGGAACCATAGATATGGTATACAGGAATAAACCTGAGTGATCCTTTTGAATTCCAGACCTGCGGAATGTCATTGAAATAAGCATGGTCTGTCCCTGAAGGTTCGATCAGTCTCAGACCCGGATCGCCGCCATGCAGCGGGCCACCCACTTCGATCTGGTATTTATTGATGGACTGTGCCGAATTCCATCCCGGGCTCCAGAAGAAGGGGATCATGGAAGAAGGGATATTTTCGTCTGTTCCTTCCATGGTAAATGACATGGGTGAATCTTCATCTTCAGGAGGCTTAGGCTCACTGACATTGATATTAGCCGTTATAGCCGTACGGCCGCTATAACGATGTGACTCCCTTGGAATCTTCTGCCCTACTACCCTGAAATCGGGCGGCGGCGTAATCCCTTCAATATTTTTGAAAGCTCCGTTATATGAGGCAACAGCCTTTGTGGCCTCCGAAAGATTTTTAAATATGACTTTGCCTCCGGAAGCTTCACTCATCTCCGATATCCTCATCCATGCAGGGCGAATATCATCGCCAGGCTGGAATACCTTGTAATATCTCTGGGCACGACCTTCATTGTTTACGAGGGTTCCATCGGATTCTGCAAAAGTACCGGCCGGAATTACCAGGGTGGATTTTAAGGTAGAATCGGATTCGGTATGATCTAAGGTGATTACATTCTGTGCAAGGCTGAAGAATTCATCGGCAAGTTTTTTATCCACTCTCCGGTAAATATCATTCTCCAGGATAATGGCATTGGCAGCCTTACCTGATTTTACGGTTTCGATAGCTTTTTCAACAGTCATGCCTCCCAGAAGAGTGACTCCAACCGAATTTGAATCTTCGAAAGTCAGGGACAGCGACGCATTTTTACCCGACTTTTTCAAGGCCCAGGCAATATTAGCTGCAGCCTGCAACACTGAAGCATTTTGGCAATGTACTCCGCTGACAATCAATGGGTTGTCAGCAGATTTCAGGTCATTGGCAATTAAACCTGACAATTTATTTTCCGCATCATTTAATCCCTGTGGAGCCGGTGCACTGCTGTCAATATGATGTGCGACGGCAAATCCCAGTCTTGCCAGGTTTTCCGGAGCATTGAAATAGGTTGCACTTGCAATATTGTCAAGCCTGGTGGCTACCGGAGCAGCAACATAAACCGGTCCGTGTCCTTTCTGTACCACTTCACGGATGGCGGCGTCATTCCATAGCGGGATACCTTTTTTTGAAGCGTTCCTGCGCGGTAAATTCTTGGCTGCCTGCCGGATGGCCAGGGCGATCATGGGAGCCGTATTGGTTACATCTTCTCCCAGTACGAATATGGCTTCAGCTTTTTCAATGTCCTTAAGGGATGGCGTTCTTGCATTTCCTTTCTTCAGAATGTCTACGGCCAGTTTACTGAGTGCCGATTGGGTTTCATTCAAACCATTGGAAAAATTCTCTTCGCCGACCAGTTCTCTCAGGGCAAAATTGGCTTCGAGGGAAGCAGTGGGTGAACCGATGCCGATCATTTTTCCGGACTTGATAATTTCCGCAGCTTTTTCCAATGCCTTTTCCTTATCTGCGTGCTGAAGATCCCCGCCGGATCCTTTCACTGAAAATTTGCGTATCCTCTTTTCGCTGTTCACGAATTCATATCCGAACCTGCCCCTGTCGCAGAGGAAATACCCGTTAACTTCTCCGTTATACCGGCTGTAGATCCTTCTCAGCAATCCGTAACGTTCCCCGGCAATGGTATTACAGCCAACGCTGCAATGAGCGCAGACGGAGGGCGCCATCGACAGGTCCCATTTCCTGGAATAATGGTCCTTGAGGGTCTTGTCGGTGAACACTCCGGTAGGGCAAACCTCGACAAGGTTCCCGCTGAATTCACTTTCCAGGGTCCCTTCTTCCACTCTTCCGAAATACACCCGGTTCTTATGTGAGAATACATCGAAGTCTTCGCCGTCCGCATAATCCTTGTAAAAACGGACGCAGCGGTAACACTGGATACAACGGTTCATTTCATGGTTAATGAAAGGACCGAGATTCTGATTTCTGTAAGTACGTTTGGTGAATTTATACCGCCTGTAATTATGGCCCGTCATCACTGTCATATCCTGAAGATGGCATTCGCCTCCTTCATCACAAACCGGGCAATCATGGGGGTGATTGGTCATGAGGGCTTCGACCACCGTGCTCCGGAATTCTTTTACTTCCGGGTCATCGATCGATATCCTCGAACCATCGGTAGCCGGTTCCATACAGGCCATTACGATCCTGCCCTTCGTATCATTTTCATCCTTATATTTCTTGACTGCACACTGGCGGCATGCACCTACCGAACCCAGCTTCGGATGCCAGCAGAAATACGGAAGATCGAATCCCAGCGACAAGCTTACTTCCAGCAGGTTCTTGTCCTGTTTTATCTCATATTCCTTATTATTGATAAAGATCTTTGGCATTAGTTAATTATTTCCAGGGGCACTTATGTTCTTTAATATGTCTTTCAAAATCCTCCCTGAAATATTTCAGGGCGCTCTGCAACGGTTCCATCGCTCCGGGGGCCAGGGCGCAGAAAGTATTCCCGGGAGCCATGAACCGTGTATGGAATTCAAGGATCTCCAGGTCTTTCATTTCTCCCTTACCGTTTTCTATTCCGTTCAGAAGTTTTTCCGTCCATGGCAATCCGTCGCGGCAGGGTGTACACCATCCGCAGGATTCCTGGGCAAAGAAATGTTCGAGGTTCAGCACCATGCCTACCGGGCAGGTCTGGTTGTCCAGGACAATGATCGTTCCTGTGGCAAGCCTGCTTCCGGCAGCGGCAACGCTGTTATAATCCATTTTAATATCGAGGTGTTCTTCGAGCAGAAAATCGGTTGAAGCACCACCCGGCAGGCATCCGCGGAATTTAAGACCGTCCTTCATTCCGCCGGCATGTTCCTCAATGATCTCCCTCATGGTAACACCAAGAGGCAATTCCCATATCCCGGGCTTTTTCACTTTCCCGCTTGCACCGAACAATTTGGTGCCGCCGTCCTGTGGTGAAAGACTCAGGCCTTTAAACCAGTCTGAGCCATTATTCACTATATGGGGAATATTACAGAGAGTTTCTATATTATTTACAATGGTAGGTTTTCCGAACAAACCGGAAATCTGCGGGAAGGGAGGTTTCGCCCTCGGGTTGGCACGTTTGCCTTCCAGGGAATTCAGGAGTGCTGTTTCTTCACCGCACATATATCTTCCAACACTGGTGTGAAGGTGCAGTTCAAAGCTGAATCCTGAATTGAGAATATTTTTACCTATATATCCTTTTTTGCGTGCATCGGCCAGGGCCTTGGTGATGACTTCAGCGGCATATGTATATTCACCACGTACAAAAATATACCCGGTGTCAGCCTGGATGGCATAGGCCGTAATGATCATGCCTTCTATCAACGAGTGCGGATCACCTTCCAGCAACACCCTGTCTTTGAAAGTGCCTGGTTCCATTTCGTCACCGTTGGCTACCAGGTATTTATGGTCAAATTCGCCTTCCATCGGGACAAAGCTCCATTTCAGGCCGGTTAAAAAGCCTGCGCCCCCCCTTCCCTTCAGTCCTGATTGTTTTACCAGTTCCGTAATTTCTTTGGGCTGCATGGAAAGGGCCTTCCGGACTCCCTGGTATCCTCCCTTGCTTTCATATTCGGCCAGATCTACCGGGGCTCCGTCAGCTCTTAAATTTTTGGTTAGCGGTTTTTCCATATCCTGTTTATCTATTCACCGTTCCCAATGAATTATTTATATTCAGATAATATCTTGTCAATCTTTTCCGGGGTCAGGTCCCTGTGCAGGTCGCTGCCGACCATCATGGCAGGGGCACGGTCACAGGTTCCCAGGCAAGGTACCGGCAGAAGGGTAAATCTTCCGTCTTCCGAGGTTTCGCCGTATTTGATACCCAGTGTTTTTTCAATATGCTGTAATACCGTTTCATAACCCATGATATAGCAGCTTACGCTGTCGCAGAGAAGGATCACGTATTTTCCAACCGGCCTGCGGTAAATGAGGTTATAAAAAGTAGCAACACTATCGATTTCCTCTGCCGGCATTTCCAGGATCGCTGACAGGTCCCTGATGTTTTCATCGGAAACCCAGCGACGGTGTTTCTGTACCACTTTCAGGGCCTCAATACATGCCGCCTGCTTGCGCGGATAAAGACTGAATTCGTGTTCAATCTCCTGTATTTCCTCGGGTGTAAGCATTTTCTGATTCTATATCACTTAATTTCAATTCATTTTTCACTAGCGGTCGATATCGGCAAGCACGAAATCCATGGCTCCCAGGATCGCCAGCAGGTCCGCCACAGAATATCCCTTTGTAATGTAGGGAAGCATCTGCATATGGGCGAAGGAAGGAGTCCTGATCCGGTTCCTGTATGCGTGATTTCCGCCGTCACTTACCACATAATAGCTGTTATTTCCCTTGGGCGCCTCAATGGGGATCATTGCTTCACCTGCAGGCATGACGGGTCCCCATGTCACGCTCAGGAAATGAGTGATCAGGGTTTCAATATCATGCATGGTATTGGGCTTTGTCGGCGGAACAGCCAGCGGGTGATCCGATTTATAAGGACCCTCCGGCATATTGTTCAGGCATTGTTCTATGATCCTCAGGCTTTGCCGCATTTCTTCGATCCTTACAATTCCCCGATCATAGCAATCCCCGTTATGGCCTATGGGAATTTCGAAATCAAACTGATCATATCCGCCGTAAGGTAATTTTTTCCTGAAATCGTATTCAAGCCCCGTTGCCCTCAGATTTGAGCCGGTAATTCCCCAGTCAATCGCTTCGTCGGTGGTAAAAACTCCAATTCCTTTTGTCCTGGCCTTGATAATGCCGTTCTTCATGATCAGCTTATGGTAGGTATCAAGACGTTTGGGAAAATAATTAACAAATTCCCTCACCATTTTATCCCAGCCGTTTGGCAGGTCAAGGGCAGTCCCTCCTATCCTGAACCAGCTTGGATGCATCCTTCCGCCTGTAACGGCTTCAACGATCTCAAAAACCCTTTCCCTGTCGGTAAACATGTAAAATACAGGGGAGATCTGTCCGATATCCTGGGCAAAGGTTCCGTACCATACCAGGTGACTGGCAATTCTGAAAAATTCGTTCATCATGATGCGGATGACCTGGGCCCGTGGCGGAACTTCTATGCCGGCCAGTTTTTCAACTGACAGCAGATATGCATGATTATTTATAACGCCGGCCAGGTAGTCGATCCTGTCGGTATAGGGTATATAGCTATGCCAAGTCTGTCTTTCAGCCATTTTTTCAGCGCCCCTGTGATGGAAGCCTATTTCAGGCACCACATCGGTGATCTCCTCGCCTTCAAGCTGTAATATAAGGCGCAGAACGCCATGGGTTCCGGGATGCTGGGGACCTACGTTCAGGAACATGAACTGAGTATCATCGCTCTCTTTGGCCAGGCCCCACTCTTCCGGGTTGAAATTCAACGCATTAAGTTCAAAGTCCTGTTTCTCATCCGTCAGGAAATAAGGCCCCATTTCGGTAGCCCTGGCCGGGTGATCCTTGCGAAGGGGATGACCTTTCCAGTACCGTGGCATGAGTATCCTGTACAGGTGGGGATGACCGTCGAACCTGACCCCGAACATATCATAAACTTCACGTTCATACCAGCTCGCATTCGGCCAAACCCCGGTTATGCTTGGCAGGGAAGGATATTCGCCAAGAAGGGCAACCTTTATACGAACATAACTATGACTTTCAAGGGAATAAAAATGATATACGACCGTAAAATCGCTGGGCGGCTGGCCCTCACGGTGTTTGCGGGTTCTTTCATCGATGGCTGTGATATCATGCAGCATCCGGAAGGGATTCTGCGGAAGATTCTTAAAATACCTGGCGATTTCTACGATTTTCGCTGCAGGAACCCAGAGGGTAGGTATTTTATCGATGGTCTCCTGAACCGTTAATTCCTGTTCCTTCAAAACCTGTTTAAGGTCCTCAATAATCGAAGGTATTGTTAAAGTACTGTTATTCATGAAAATTCAGCGCAGTGCTTTTTACTGTGCCCGGTCGATATATTTTAGTTTCAAATTTGTTCAAAGCTCGGAATCAGATTCAATCTTAAAAAGATTCATCCGGTGTTCTCAGTTCCTTAATACTGATATGTTTTTCCCTGTTAAGATCGCGCTGGGAAATTTTTTCCGGTTTCACTACTTCATTCGGTCCTACCACCCAGCTAAGCGGCCTTTGTTCCTTGGCAACGGCATCCCTAAGAAGCAGCAGGCCCTGGAAAAAAGCATCGGGTCTGGGGGGACACCCCGGGACATATACATCGACAGGCAGGATTTTATCAACTCCCTGAACTACACTGTATATATCATACATACCACCTGAGTTGGCGCAGGATCCCATGGAAATTACCCAGCGGGGTTCCATCATTTGTTCATACAATCTCTTTACAACGGGTGCCATCTTCATGAATACGGTACCCGCAACAACCATTACATCCGCTTCACGGGGTGTATTCCGGAGCACTTCAGCGCCATACCTTGAAATATCCCATTTAGGGGTCCACGAGGTGGCGAGCTCAACAAAGCAGCAGGATAGTCCGAATCCAAATGGCCAGATGGAATTTGCCCTTCCCCAGGCGATCAGGCTTTCCAGCTTACTCATAAAAACAGTTTTCCGGGTGGCTTCCTCCAACGATTCCCCTACCCTTATCACTTTAGGATTTTTTATTACTGTCATGCTTATTGTTTTTTCCGGGTGATTTTATGATAAGCAGCTAAAATCTTTTTACCGCTGGGGCCGAAATCAAGGGCACCCATTTTCCATATGTAGAATAATACGATGGCAAGTTCGATGATAAATACGAGAATGGCCGTATATCCAACCCAGCCGAGTTCTCGGAATGCAACGGCCCAGGTAATGATAAACGCGGATTCCAGGTCAAATATGACGAAAAACATCGCAACGAGATAGAAATGGGCAGGAAAGCGAACCCGTGAACTTCCGGTGGCGATCATACCGGACTCGAAAACTTCGTGGGTGGCCCGGTCTTCGTGGCGTTCGCCAAGAATATGAGAAAGACCAATAATAATTGCAACCAATAAAATTACGACCACTGTATAGGCAACCAGGGGCCATAAAACCATCATCAGCATCATTACATCCTGATTATAATCCCGCTAAAATATTAAAAATAGCTCGTAATCTACTTACGAGGTTCCAAATCTAACGAATGCATCATTTTAATAAAAAGGATTTTCTTGAATAAATTTCAAAAAACGGAATATAGAACTTGAATTCTTAGATTAAGCAAATAATTTTTATGAAAATGGAAATATACTTTTCCGGTTAATTTTTCAACCATAAACACTATTGATAACCTTGATAGATACGAAACAGTTTGATTCCTAATTCCACGGAATAGGCAGAACATTGGAGGGTTTGCCCAGGGCTTCTGACCTGACAGGCAGATAGGTGGTTTCGCTCATGGCCAAAGGGTATACACAAAGGTAAAGGCTGTCGGAGGTCATCCGGTTCCGGACGTCGTAGAACTTCACATCTGTATACGCATATATATATGGCGCTACATGATAACCCCATTGGGCATAACATCCATATACATAGAATTTAAAATTATCCTTTGAGACATTCTCATTATCATTGAAAAAGCATACGACAAAATAGTAATAAAAATAACCGTAATAGGGTACCTGGCTTAAATCGGGTCCGGTCCCGTAAATTTGTAAAATCATGTGATCTGCATCGGAACTGATGCTGTCAAGATGATACCGGAAATCCGGAAGGGCATACATGTTGTATTGCAGGTAGGTAGGGCTTTCTCCTCCAAGGTGATAGAATTCCAGGGGTTTAAGCGGTGAACTATCCGATATTAAATTATTTGAAGCTAGAAATCCTTCACGATTCATTTCAATATTGTATTTGCCCCAGGGTACACCGGTGATCAAAAAGTTTCCTGACTGATCGGTTATAGCAGTTGCCGAGAAGGAATTGTCTCGGATAGTAACTGTTACACCTGAGTTATCATTTATATGATTACTATTCTCATCGAGCAACAATACATTCCCCATTACATTTCCCGACAATGTTTCCGATTCGCTGTGGCATCCTGTCAAGACAAGGGAAATATAAGAGACATAAGATATGATTATCAAATACCTCATCTTATGGCACCGTGAATTTGTAAGTTTCAGTTCCGTCGGAATAGTTCATGGAGGGGTATATGGTTATTCCCCTGTAGGGATCCCAGTATTGCTGATTGTTCCAGTCTACCTGGTTAAACGGATAGCCTTTTACATATAAAACTGTCCCCGATTGAAAAAGATGTTTTCCGTATGGAGTCAGGCTAAAAAGTATTCTGACCCGCTTGAACAGGTCATGAATGAATATTTAAATTTTGTGCAGCTAACATCTTCTTTTTCATCAACAAAGAATACAAGCCCGGGTATCGCCTCGGTTGAACAGCAGGGTGGTTGTTCGATTAAAAAGATAATCGTGTTGGGATCCGCGGAGCTTATCTCGTCCGATATGATCTTCGGTGGTTTTACACCGGCAAAGGAATAATAAAGAATGCAGTTCTGAAAGATAGTGTCTGTACCGAATACCTTGATCCCGAAATATTTCATGGTGCCGTAATTCGGCATAGAAAAACTAAGATCAAAGGTGCCGTTGCCCAGGTCATGGAAATAATAATTTCCCTGTTGGTTGCTTTGAACGGTTTGCTCACCGTATGGCCCTTTCAACGTGATTTCAACGGCATTGGTATCGATCTGATATAAATAATTCTTCGGGTAAACACTTACATGGCAAAACAAGGCTCCCTGGGATAGGAAGGGCGATGGCAACTTGTCCCCGCATCCCAGGATGAACAGGATAATGGTTATCCATGCAGGCAGGATCCGAATATTATTTATTGACAAACGTGAATTCATCGGAAGGTTTTCCCAGGTTCGGGTATATTGTTTGTTTCAGGTCATAATCATAATAGGTATCCACACCCCCGGGCACGGAGGTAAAGATTCGGGCTCGAATATAAACCGTCTGACCCGGTCTGTAATAAAGTGAATAGTAATTATTGGGATTCCAGTTAATATTATAATACTGGGTACTGGCAATAAATTTCCCTTTGGAAAGGTAGAGGGAATAATACAATTTGAAATCCGGGTGTTCGGGATCAAACCCCGGTGTTCCGGAAAACGACACCTGTAACAGGAGCTTGTCGGAACTGTCATTTCCGGAATTCTCCAGCGAAACGGACAGGGTATCATTACGGATGGTCATCTCTTTGGTCCTTGAGTCCGGGATCCGGTAGAGAAAGTAAATATCATTCAGTACAGTCGCTGTACCGCCCAGGTGTTGCATACTGATGAGTTTCAGTGTCCCATAGCCTTTCTTTTCAAAGCTGAGGTCATAAGTCCCGTTGGGGACAGCCGGTATTTTGAACTCGCCCGAGGCATTGGTTGCACCTATGTAATTCATTTTGATCCCGTACGCAGTAACTATAACTCCGCTGAAATTCTCATCCACATGACCGAACTCATTGAAGGTATTGACCCTGCCGTAAATGTCGCCAATAAGCCAGGGCTTATAATCTCCGGAGGGTGAACACCCGGAAACAAGAGTCGTGGAAAATAATATTAAAAAATATATCTGCCGGCCGGTTTTCATGAAAAAAAATCAGGGATAAATTAAATAATTTTTAGATCATTCTGAAGTATAAGCAAGAAAATATTTCCAACATAACTACTCGCAGGTTAATTCAATAGGATAATTAAAATTCAGGGTTTTAAAAATATCAGTACTGATCAATATTCTTGGAACTTCCGGGGAATAATCGGGAAAAACAAACTGATTTTCAGTGTTTCATAAAAAGAGTCCCCAGCGACTTTTTTAATGATTCATTTTCTGCCCACCGGGTACGGGCAAGGAAATACCATGAGGCATAGGCGGAGATAATCCCTATGGCAGCGCCGGAAAATATATCCATAAAAAAATGCTGTAAAAGGTAGACCCTCGATAAAGCCACCAGGATGGCCAGGCCGAACCACAGGGCGGAATATTTTTTATTCCTGAAAAGTAAAATGATCAGGGTCGTAACAGAAAATGCGGTAGCCGAATGACCTGAAGGAAACGAATGATGGTAATCCATCTTTACACCCTCCACATAATGCATGCCCGGAACATGCGAGAAAAAAATTATCGGCCGGTCGGCATGCGGAAAAACCACAAGTTTCAAAACCTGTACAATTAATGTTTGCACCAGGATCACGACCACGGTGACAATGGTAAAATAATACCGGTAAAAAAGAAAAAAGATGACCAGCACTGCAAATACGATCCCGTTACCAAGCCATGTCATATTTTTGAAGAAGAAATCCCCGAAAGTGCTGGTATGATGATTAAGCATCAGCTCGGCATCACCTTTGTGAAACAGGAAAAACCCGGCAATTCCTGCCAGGAAGAACGGAACAACCAGGTACACTCCCCAATATCCGGAAATCTTCTTCATATAATTTTATTTTCTTACCCTGAACTTCAGGTATTTGATTTTTATGCCTTCTTCCAGGAATCTTTTTTCATAATTGGTCATCAGCCCGAAATGATCGCCGGCAAGATCCGAACTATAAAGATCATCGGTATATTCAGGGCTATCTGCCCAGTCAGTATTACGGATCACATCGAGGCTGTACTGGAATAATTTCATGTTATCCGTTTTCAGGAAAACCTGGCCATCGGGTTTAACGACTTTCCGGTATATCTCAAGAAACCTCGGGGAGGTTAGCCTTTTCCTGACATCCCTTTCTTTCGGCCTCGGATCCGGGAAAGTGATCCATATGGAATCCACTTCATTCTCCTCAAAATATTTTTCAAGTTCAAGTATATGAGTTCTCAGGAAAGCTGCATTTTTAAGTCCTTCCCGGTCCGCCGAAGCGCTGCCCGTCCATATCCTCGATCCTTTTATATCGACACCGATAAAATTCATTCCGGGGAATAACCTTGCCAGCCCAACCGTATAATCTCCTTTCCCGCAGGCCAGTTCAACCACCAGGGGATTGTCATTATTGAAATACAGGCTCCTCCATTTTCCCTTTATAGATTCAAAGAGCGGCTTCCCTGCCTGGATGACATTATCCCTGAAATCATTGTCCCTGAATTTATCAAGCTTGCTTCTTCCCATTATTTTAGGAGATTAATTTCCGCCACCACGAAAGTGCTTCCCCCGATAAATATAATATCGCCATGCCGGTATTCCCGGATTGCCGCTTCCACGGCTTCATTCACACCGGGGAATGTCATGCCTTTAAGTCCGTACAATGCGGCAGCTTCTGCTAATTCCCCGGAATTCTTCGCCCTTGGGATCCTTGCCTGGCAAAAATAATAAATGCCATCTTTTGGCAGAAGTTTCAGGACCGGGTCCGGTTTCTTGTCTTTTACCATGCCGAATACCATATGCAACCGGTTCCTTTTCATGGCTTCCAGTTGTCGGGTCACCCATCGGATCCCGTCTTCGTTATGTCCCACGTCGCAGACAATGAACGGTTCTTTCGAAAGTATTTCCCAGCGTCCTCTTATTCCGGTCCTCGGTCTGACTTGTGCCAGCCCGTCCTTAATTGCCTTATCCCCGATTTGAAAATCATCAATCTTCAGAAGATCGATAACGGCTAAAACACCTGGAAGATTTTTCAACTGGTAGTCTCCCGGAAGATCAATTTTGACTTTAAACTGCATTCCGGTTTTTAAGTCATGGCATGCATATTCCGTAAGCTCTCCTTTCCATCCGGAGCGCGTGACCGAAAAAATATCTTCGGCAAAATACAGGGTAGAATTCGACTCATCTGCTTTCTTAATAAATACAGGAGCAGATTCAGGATGCCTTTCTCCGATAACCGCAGGTATGCCTTCCTTGATGATCCCGGCCTTCTCAAAAGCTATTTCAGGCAGTGTGTTTCCGAGCATATCCTGGTGATCAAACGAAATGTTGGTGATAAGAGAAATCAGCGGTCTTATTACATTGGTGGAATCGAACCGACCCCCGAGGCCCGTTTCAATGACAGCAATATCCACCTTATGCCTGGCAAAATGATCAAATGCCATGGCGACGGTAAGTTCGAAGAACGAAGGATCGATCTCCTCTACAGCTCCTTTCATTCTCCCTGCAAAATCAATCACTTCTTCTTCACTGATGGGCCTCCCGTCAATCCTGATCCGCTCGGTAAAATCCTTCAGATGCGGTGAAGTATAAAGTCCGGTTTTGTATCCTGCTGCCTGCAGAACGGAAGCGAGCATATGCGATGAGCTCCCTTTCCCGTTTGTGCCTGCAATATGTATCGAACGGAAAGTATTTTCCGGGTTACCAAGGAATCTGCATAATTTCCTTGTATTGGTAAGATCTTTTTTAAAAGCCGAAGAGCCCACGCGCTGGTACATGGGGAGCCTGGCAAACAGGTAATCGAGAACTTCCTTATACGACATCCGAAAAGTCCTATCTTGAACGGATTAGAAATGTGATCTTGCCCGTTGTAACGGAAGCCGGTCTTACATTGGATGATAATGGGCTGAAGGTAAGTTCTTCAACGGCTTCGCGGTAAACTTTTTCCACTTCCGGGCTCACTGTCTTTTCGAGGGTTCTCACTGAGATCAGTTCACCGCGCTCATTAATTTTGATCTCGAATACGATCTTTCCGTTCTCATTGGAAGTATCATGCGGTTTCGGTGCGGAATCCCATTCCCAGCCAACCATATCCAGCGAAGATCCGCCCTGTCCGCCTCCCTGTGTCCCGTACAGTGCCCTGGCATCGATCTTACCCTGCGGGTTCCCCTGGTCACCCTTTGCATTTACCTGGTCACCCTGGCTCGTATTTTTATTTTCCTGGCCCTGTGCGCCGGTAGTTTGCGGATTTACATTCTTCTGTGCCTGGGTATTCGTGGTCGTCGGCTTTGTCACAGAATTTTTATTTTCTGTTGAAGGCTGCACGGTATTTTTATCCGGTTTGGCTTCCTCGGTCTTGACGGGAGATTCCTGTTGCTGAACGGCTTCCGGTGTAGTCGGCTTAACAGTATTTGTCTGTTCCGGTTCGGCCTTGACCTGATTTTCGGGAGTCTCGATTTGTTTTTCAACGGGTTTCTCCTGGCCGGAAGAAACATTCTCCGGCTGTTTGTTCACCGGCTGGATATTCCCTGTGCCGGCGTCTTCAAGGCCGAAATTGAGAAGGATCCCATACTGTTCTGCAGGGGGAAAAGGAGCTTTCCATGCAACCATAAAAAAGAAAAGGACTGCAAGAAGGCCATGTAATGAAATTGAGGTGATCAGGCCAATCCTCCGGTTTCTCTTTTCCAGCTTATCAGGCATTATTCTGACGGTTTGGTAGCAATGGCAACCTGGGCCTTCAATGAGGTGGCAATGCCGGCAACCCTGATCAGGTACTCGGTCGGCACCGATTTATCAACGTGAAGAACCACCACACCGTTTGTTCCGTTAAGGATGTTCTTAAGCTCATCAGGGAGTCTTGTAATAGTAGTTCTCTGGTCATTGATATAATAATGCAGATCTTTTGTTATCGTTACATTCACTTTGGGCATTACAATTTTCGAGGTAGCGCTGCTGGGCAGGTTAACAGGCAGTCCTGAAGGCGTTACATAGGAAGAAGTAAGCATGAAAAACAGCAACAGTGTGAATATCATGTCCGTCATGGCGGCAATGCTGAAAGCCGTATCGATCTTATGGTTGGATTTGAGATCCATGTTTTACTACCTCGGTTCCTGCAGAAGATCAATAAAATTCACGGAAGTATGTTCCATCTGGTTGATCAGTTTCTGAATCCTAGCAACCAGATAGTTATAAGCCAGGTAGGCCGGTATGCCCACCATGAGACCCGCCGCTGTTGTGACCATTGCTTCATAAATTCCCGATGACAATAATTTCGGGCTGACGGTAGAGGTCTGCTGGGCAATGGACATAAATGCACGGATCATCCCTGTAACGGTACCCAGGAAACCAAACATCGGAGCCGCCCCGGCCACGGTGGCCAGCAGGGCAAGGTTTTTTTCGAGCTTGGCAATTTCAATTTTACCGATATTTTCGACAGAGGTCTCAATATTCTTTAGCTGGCTTCCAAGCCTTGATATCCCCTTTTCAATCATTTTGGCTATTGGCGTGTCATTTTGTGCACAAAGAAGCCTTGCCCCGGAAATATCGCCCCTTACAACCATTTCCTTGATCTTGTCAAAAAATCCGGGAGGGGTTTTGGAAGCACGGTTTATCGTAAGAATTCGTTCAACGAAAATATATACTGCAAGGATAGATAGCAGCACGATAGGGATCATCATGATCCCTCCTTTTACCGAAAGTTCCAGAATGCTTACAGGCTGCTGGCTTCCCTGCGATAAGGAATCAACCGTGGTTGAGATCTGCAATAAAATCATACTAATACTTCATAACCCAAACATTCTTACCATAGGTATCCCTCAGTTCTGCCGCCTTATCATTGGCTTCTTTCAATGTTCCAAAATCAGCCACTGAGAGCTGGTGATAGCCTTTTTTGGCAGACGATCCCAGTATCGTGCAATTTACTCCCTGTTTTGACAGTTTCTTGGCATAATCGTGTGCCAGGTCATCGTCAATGGAGGTAGATATGATAACATAATAACGACCTGTACGGGAAGTAATTGTATCGATCTGTCCTACGGAAGGTGTCGCAGGCTTGGTTTCTACCGGGGGAGCCTGAACAATGGTGTCAGGTTTCGGTTGCACAGCCGTAGTGTCAGGTTTTACAACAATAGTTTTCTTAACTGGCGGCTTGCGGAATGCAAACCAGTAAACCAGGAACGCAATAATAACTACGCCAATAATTACCAGAACGGCAATAAGTCCCCCGGAAGAACTCTTTTCCGGTGGACTAACCGGTTTCTTTGCCGGATTTACTGGTTTGGGTGTGGAACCACCCCCGGAAGTTGAGCCGGTACTGGGAAGACCAAAATCATCTCCATTATCCTGCCCCTGATCAACCCTATATACCCTGTCAATATTTCTGATTAGATCATTTCCTGCCATAAGAATTGTTATTTTATAGGGAATTTTTTCTAAAAATAATAAATTTTTAAAAAATCATAATCACAACCCCTCTATTTTTTCAATTTATTCTTA
>JBJKSY010000586.1:0-2975 GCA_046703645.1 Cyclobacteriaceae bacterium | reverse complement strand
TTTTTTTAATCAGAATGACGGATTGCATTGCCTGCCAATGTGTAGGCACAAATAATTATTGGAAAAATTATAATCATGTTTCTTCCTCTTCCATCTCGATAGACCGGATAAGAAGTTCTTTTCCCCTTATAAACCTGATCATGAAATTTCCGCATTCCGGGCAGCTTGTCAGATAATCGTCAGGAACAAATTCATGCTGGCATGTCTCACACTTTGCCAGGGGCGCGATCCGGTCGACATCAATATCCGTATTTTCAAATGGAGTTCCTTTAATTACCGAAGAGATGGCAAAATCGAGGGCCTCATAATCAATTCCGGATAGGGTTCCGATTTCAAGATTGATCTTCACCGGTTTCTTTCCGGGATACTCCTTGATTTTCTCACCGGCGATACGGAAAATACTTTCGGCAATGGATAATTCATGCATAAAATATAACTAAAAGCGTTTGTTTACATGAAAAATAAGTTTTAGCTTTTGATAAAATCAAATTTTTCATATATTAAATTCTCTAATCAGTTTATTTTTTAAATACCGCATTGTAAACTTAAATGATTATACCATGAAAAGCACAGTTAAAGAACTATTGGCACAAAAAGATAAAACCGTTTGGACTATCGAAGCTGATGCTACTGTATATGATGCTCTTGTAAAAATGGCCAAAAAAGGAGTTGGTGCTTTAGTTGTTATCGATTCAGATGGCAAAGTCGTTGGAATATTTTCTGAACGTGATTATGCAAGAAAAGTAGTACTCTACGGGAAATCATCCAAAGAATCGAAAGTAGACGAGCTAATGACAAAGGAATTGACTGTCGCTAAACCTGAATCATCCATCGAAGAATGTATGACACTTTTATCCAAAAAGCACATACGACATCTCCCCGTGCTGGATGGGGAAGACCTGATTGGCGTTATTACCATTCGCGATGTTTTAAAACAAATCATCGAAGACCAGCAACTTACTATTCAAAACCTTGAAGATTACATTTACGGGAGAGTATAATTCAGTCTGATATTTATGTTATAACGGCCTTTTTCTGTAGATCTTCATGACTATCACTGAAGAGACGTGCCAGTACTATATATGAATAGTACCTCAGTCCGGCCGATTTTTTTTAAGAATTAATTTTTTTTCACCTTAGATTCGGGTTAATTTGAAAAAAGAATTGAAATCCGTATGAAAAGCACAGTAAGAGAAATTCTGGAAACGAAAGGCAATAATGTCTGGTCTGTAGATTTTAATGAAAGTGTATATGATGCCCTTGTGAAAATGTCTAAAAAGGATGTGGGAGCACTCGTGGTTATGAAAGATAATAAACTGGCAGGAATTTTTTCCGAAAGGGATTATGCCCGGAAGGTGGTGTTATACGGTAAATCGTCAAAAGAATCATCGGTAGGTGAATTAATGTCGACTGAAATATCGGTAATTAAACCGGAAACTTCCATTGAAGAATGCATGACGTTAATGACACAGAAACATATCAGGCATTTGCCTGTAGTAGAAGGAGATCAGATAAAAGGCATCATATCCATCGGGGACGTTGTATCGAGGGTCATCCTTGACCAGGAAATTACAATTAAAAACCTGGAGGATTACATTTACGGAAAGCCCATTATTAAAAATGATTGAGGGCCGCACAAAGGTTCAGCGGGTCTTTTGCCTGTAAATATGTATCAGCCAATCCTTGTAATATAAATTACCCGGGTAATCCTCAGGACAATATAAAGAGACTATCTTTCCCCCGGTAATAACCTGGGTTTTAATCTTTTCACTTTTTGTCAGGTCATACCAGTCGACTGTAAATGATTCTTCAGTTGAAGCACCGGTAAGATCCATTCTAAACCAACCGCCATAACGCAGATATACCAGGTACTCATTTCCCGGATCAGCAGAACAAAAATCCGAGGGATTCCCAATAACAAGCCCGGGCTGAGGCTCAAGATGCCACCATGGCATCGAATGCAGGAATTTTGAAAGAAAACTCATTGAAAGCGCGCCCGGATAAATAAGTGTATTATCCTGAAAGTCACTATCCATTGGCCAGGAATCTTTTCCAGCAGGGGAACCCGGAACATGGGCTTTCCACACCTGTCCTCCACCGTAGGTATGTCCTGCAGCCCCTGATAAAATTGCGGACCAGGCTCCAAAACGGATGTCCATGGCACGGGGATTCCCTTTTACAAATTCATACCAGGGCTCGGTGACGACTACAGGTTTGGACGGGGTCATTGAATAGGCAGATTTAACTACCCGGGGAATCATTTCATTTCTCCACCTGGCATGTCCAACCTGGCTTTGGTCATAGGATAGCCATGATTGATTATGTATCACCTCTGCTGTCGACCATTGAGGAGCCTCATCACCGCCATCCCATCCCGGCGGGGTAGGGTGCACGCTGATTATTCGTTTATAGGGATCTTCAGCCTGAACCACATTGCCCAGGTGGTTCCAGAAGTTAATTCCAAGTCCGCCATAGTTATACATGTTATATTCTCCCGCAAGCACCCATATAACATTGTAGGCATTCAGCCTGTCGACTACATATTTCCACCACCGGACCATTTTTTCTTTTCCAATTGTGCTATCCATATTTGCCCGGCACCACCAGGCATGTATCCACACCGTAATTCCTTTCGAATTAGCATAGCGGATCATTTCCTCCGTTTTCCTTATATGATCAAGATCGGGTATTGAATATGTTGAATCCAGCATGGAACTTGACCGGCTCCAGCCGTTACCCGGGAAAAATAATTGTCCGATTGTGAATCCCTGTTCGGACCTGGTGTCGACAAGATTTTTGAAATATTTAAATTCTATATCCTTTTTAGTCCAGTTCCACCAGGTATCACCGATCCACAGGAATGGAGTTCCGTCCGAATAGGTAAAATACCTTCCCTTACGCGGAGAATTTTCATTCACATATAAAAATCCTCTTCGGCAGGGGTTCTGTTTTTTTTCTGCGTCAGTCCACCCCTT